>DASTWP010000041.1:0-4891 GCA_035765835.1 Solirubrobacteraceae bacterium | reverse complement strand
GAGCCCGCGCACGGCGACGTCGTCATCACCGTCGCCGACGACGCGCCGGCGCCGGCCGGCGCCGAGCGCCTGTTCGAGCAAGGGGCGCCGGCGCGCGGGCGCGGCCCGCTGCTGGGAGCCGGCGTCGGCGCCGAGATCTGCCGGCGGATCGTCGAAGGGGCCGGCGGCCGGATCGAGAGCCGGCCGCGGGCCCCGCGCGGGCTCGAGGTCCAGATCACGCTGCGCGGCGGCGAGGGGTGAGTACGACGCGGGCCGTCCGCGTGGTGGTCTGCGAGGACTCCGTGGAGCTGCGCGAGCTGCTCGCAGACGGCCTCGGTAGCCACGCCGCGCTCGTGGTCGCCGGCACCGCGGGGGACGCCGCGAGCATCGTGCAGGTTGCCGCCCAGGCGCGGCCCGACGTGGTGCTGCTCGACCTGCTCGTGCCGGGAGCCGAGCCGGACGAGCTCGTGGCCGCTGTCGCCGCGGCTGCCCCGGGGGCCGCGATCGTGAGCTACAGCGGCCGCGGCCCCGAGCAGCTCGCCGAGCCCGCGCGGCGCCTCGTCGCGGAGCACATCGAGAAGACGACGCCGATCGCGGCGATCGGCGAGCGCCTCGTGGCCATCGCCGTCGCTAGTTCGCCTCGCTGAGCTGCTTCTGCTGCTCGCCGGCGGCGAGGCCGGGCTCGGACTCGCTGGCGCGCAGCTCGTAGCCGCGTCGGGCGCTGGGGTCCGCGGCGGCGAGGACCTGGTCGGCCTTCAGCGCGCGGGCGATGCCCTCGCGACCGGAGCGCGGCAGGACGCCCATGACCTTGTTGATCGTCCCGATCGACTTCGGCACGAAGACGTCGAAGTGCGGGCTCTGGAGCGCCTCGACGATCGCGTTCGCGACGTCCTCGGGGTTGACGTTCTTGACGCCGCGGGCCTCCTTGAGGCCGGCGGCCAGCTCCGTGTTGACGACGCCCGGCATCACGCACGAGATCTCGATCCCGCTGCCGCGCAGCTCGGCGCGCACGGCCTCGCTGACGCCGACGACGAAGTGCTTGGTGCCGCAGTACGTCGCGCCGCCGGGGAATCCGGCCTTGCCCGCCGTCGAGGCGATGTTCACGAGGTGCCCGCGACCGCGGTCCAGGAAGCGCGGCAGCACGATCTTCATGCCGTACATGACGCCGTGCACGTTGATGTCGACCTGCCGGTGCGCGGTCGCGTCGTCCTCGTCGAGGAAGGCGCCGAGCTGCATGATCCCGGCGTTGTTGACGAGGACGTCGAGCGGCCCGAGCTTCTGCTCGGCGGCGTCCACGTAGGCCTCGAAGGAGTCGCGGCGCGTGACGTCGAGCGCCAGCCCGACGGCGCCGTGGCCGACCTCGCCCGCCGCCTGCTCGGCGAGCGCGGCGTCGAGATCGCCGATCGCGACCTTCATGCCCTGGGCTGCGAGCGCCTTCGCGGTCGCCTTGCCGATGCCGCGGGCGGCGCCGGTGACGGCGGCCACCTGGCCGGTGAGGATGCGGGGCTGCTTGGCCATCTCGGGGTCTCCTGCGGGCGGGAACGGGTGCACGTGCACCGTACCGTGCGCCTTGACGCCGTGTCAGGCCGCTACTTGACGGCGCTGCCGTGACCCGTGAGCGCGCCCGTGCCCGACTTGCCCGTGGACGTGGTGGGCGCCGAGGTGGTGGTCGTCGTCGACGTGGTGGTGGTGGTGGTGGTCGCCGGCGCCGTGGTGGTCGTCGTCGTGTCGCCCGAGCTGGACTTCGGCGCCCGGCTCTGCGGCGTCGTGGAGTGCGTCGGCGCGAGGGGTGTGGCCGCGGGGTGGTGGCGGCGCACCCGCCTCGGCGCGGTCCTGGCGCGCCGGCGCGAATGCAGCTTTGCGACGAGCTTGTGCGCCGGGCGGCGTGCGAGCGGGACGCCGTGCGTGCCCGTGGACGCGCCGTGCGTGCCGTGGCCGCCGGCCACCGGCGTGCCGCCGTGACCGAGCGCCTTGCCCTTGCCGTGGTGCTTGGCGTGGCCCTTCGCGAGACCGTGACCGGGGCCATGCGCGCGAACGCCCTGACCGTGCGCTGGCGCAGGCGTGACGATGCCCGACGGCGTCGTCGTCCCGCCCGGCGAGCCCGGCGCGGAGGTGTGGCTGCGCGGCGTGGCGGGCTTGGAGAGCTCGTGGACCGCTACGTAGCCGGTCCCGCCCGCGCCGCCTGCGACGGCGAGCGCGATCAGAGCCTTGGCGACGAGCCCCTTGGCTCCCGCGGCGGCGAGGCCCGTGGCGGCCCCGCCGGCGGTGGTGGTCGCGGCCGCGCCGGCGCCCGTCGCGGTGGCGAGCCCTGCCGCGCCCGCGCCCGCGTGGCCGCCTGCGAGCGCGCCGAGCACGCTGCCCTTGAAGGCGAGCGACGGGACGACCGGCAGCAGCACCGCCATCGCGGCCCGCTGGCGCCTGACTTCCGCCTCGAAGGCCTGGCAGCCGGCGCACTGCTCCACGTGGCGGCGCAGCGGCCCGCGGCGCAGCGCGGCGCCCCGCAGGCTGGAGAGCTGCTCGCGGATCTCCGCGCAGGGCGTCTCGCGCGCGATGCGCGAGGCCATCAGCGACTCGCGGGCCTGGAACACGAGCGCCTTCACCTTGTCCTTGCGGACGCCGAGCACGTCCGCGATCTCGTCGTGGGGAAGGTCGCCGAGCTCGAAGAGGACGATCGCCTCGCGCTGCTCGTCGGGCAGCCGGCGGATGTCGGCGAGCATCGCCTGGAGGTCCTCGCGGCGCTGGACGGACGCGGCGAGGCCGTCGACGGACGGCGGTGCGTCGTCGAGCGGGACCTCGTCGCGGCGGGCGCGCAGCACGGACAGGCACCGGTTGCGCGCGATCGTGTAGAGCCACGGCTTGAGGCGGACCTCGCCGTCGGAGCCGCGCAGCGAGCGGTAGGCCTGCAGCAGAGAGTGCTGGACGGCGTCCTCGGCCTCCTCGCGGCTGCCGAGCATGTGGCGCGCGAACGCGAGCAGACCGCGGTGGTAGCGGTCGAAGAGGAGCTCGAAGGCGCGCTCGTCACCGGCGCGGATCCGCGCCACGAGGCGCTCGTCGGAGCTGCCGGGGAGCAGGCGGCCGCGCAGCGACGATCGTCGCTGGGGCGCCTGGACGGGCTCGTCGCCGTGGGCGGCAGCCTCCATGCGTGCATTATCGGCAGGTCGGAGCGCGAGTTGCGCACATTTGTCCGAACGCCCGGCGGGGCGCAGGGTTGGCGGCTGGACGCGCGGGTATGGTCCGGTGCCCATGCCGACCTTCCGCCACGCCGGCCGTCGCCTCGCGTACACGGAGTACGGCGAGGGTCCGCGGGCGTGCGTCCTGATCCACGGCCTGCTGCTCTCGCAGAAGATGCACCGGCCGCTCGCCGAGGCGCTGGCCGAGCGCGGGAACCGCGTGATCACGCTGGACCTGCTCGGCCACGGGCGCTCGGACCGCCCGCGCGACATGACGCAGTACGGGATGACGCTGTTCGGCGAGCAGGTCGTCGCGCTGCTGGACCACCTCGGGCTCGAGGAGGCGGTCGTCGCCGGCACCTCGCTCGGCGCGAACGTGGCGCTCGAGGTCGCGGCGCTGGCGCCCGAGCGCGTGCGCGGGATGGTCGTGGAGATGCCGGTGCTGGACAACGCTCTGGTCGCCTGCGCGCTGGCGTTCACGCCACTGCTCGTCGGGCTGACGTTCGGCGCGCCGGTGATGCGCGTGGTCGGCGCGGTTGCGCGGCGCGTCCCGACGGGGTGGTCGTGGCTCGCTGACGTCGCGCTGGACACCGTGCGCCAGGACCCCGAGCCCGGCGGCGCCGTGCTCCAAGGCCTCTTCTTCAATCGCGTCGCGCCGCACAAGTCCGTGCGCAGGACGCTCGCCGTGCCCGCGCTGGTGATCGGGCACGACCGCGACCCGGTCCACCCCTTCTCGGACTCCGACGCGCTGCTCGAGGAGCTCCCGGACGCGCGCCTGCTGCGCGCCGACTCGATCCTGGAGCTGCGCCTCAGCCCCGAGCGGCTGACCGGCGAGATCGCGGCGTTCCTGGACCACTGCTGGCGCCCGCGCGGGCGGCGCAAGCGCGTCGCATAGTCGCTTAGCCGGGATTTAGCGCGCACGCCCTATCCTTCCCGCCTCGTATGGCCAGTCGCCAGGAGGAGAAGGAGCAGCGCCGGCGCGAGCGCGAGGCCCGCGAGGCCGCCGCGCGCAAGGCGGCGCAGCGCAAGCGCACGCTGCAGATCGGCGGCGGTGCCGCGATCGTGATCGCGGTGATCGTCGCGATCGTCGTCGTGGCGACCGTCGGCGGCGGCAGCAGCAGCGGCAGCAGCGCGAGCGCGGCCGACGTCGCCGCGAAGGCCAGGCTCGCCGGCTGCACGTTCCGCTCCTTCCCGCAGTTCGGCCGCGAGCACACGCTGGGCAAGGTCCACTACAAGACGAACCCTCCGACGTCGGGCCCGCATTACCCGGTGCCGGCCTCCGACGGCGTCTACGCCCCCGGCAACGAGCCCGCACCGACCCACGCCGTCCACGCGCTCGAGCACGGCCGCATCGAGTTCGAGTACAAGCCCGGGGCCTCCTCGCAGGACATCCAGGCACTCGTCAACCTCGCGCAGGAGCCGTTCAACGGGACGGCCGCGTACCACACGCTCGTCTTCCAGAACAACACGCACATGCCGTTCAACTTCGCGGCGGTGGCCTGGCAGCACTACATCGGATGCGCGAACGTCTCGCCGGCGTCGATCCAGGCGATGCGCACGTTCCGCCAGGCGTTCACCGACAAGGCGCCCGAGCAGATCCCGCAGGCCGAGTAGGCCCGGCGCCCTACGCCGGGTCGCGCCAGGCCGGCGTCTCGCCGCGGTAGAGCCCGCGGCCGCCGAGCACCATCACGGCCGTGCGCGCGAGGATCCGCGCGTCCAGCCGCAGCGAGCGGTGCTCGATG
>DASTWP010000040.1:0-9176 GCA_035765835.1 Solirubrobacteraceae bacterium | reverse complement strand
GTCCTCGTCGTCGGCGACGACGATCTGGCCGGCGACCGCCTCGCGCAGTGCGTCGTTGAGCTCACGCGGCTCGAGGCCCGAGGCCGACTGGAGCAGCCCGTGGTCGAGCCGGCGGCCGACGGCGAGGATGCGCAGCAGGTCCTGGGCGCCGGCGGGGAGCCGCTCGATGCGGACCATCAGCGCGTCGCGCAGCGTCGGCGGCAGCGCGCCGCGCCCGTCCATGCCGGCCGCGAGCAGCTCCTCGGCGAAGAGCGGGTTGCCCTCGCTGCGCATGTAGAGGCGCTCGACGAGATCGCGCGAGGGCGGCGCGCCGAGGATGTCGGCGAGCTGGTCGCCCAGCTCGGCGCGGCTGAGGCGCGAGAGCTCGATCCGCCGGGCGCGGGCGTCGCGCTCGAGCTCGGCGAGCACCGGGCGCAGCGGATGGCGGCGGTGCAGCTCGTCGGAGCGGTAGGTGGCGACGACGAGGATGCGCTCGCCGCACAGCGTCCGGGCGAGGAAGGTCAGGAAGGCGCGCGTGGAGGAGTCCGCCCAGTGGATGTCCTCGATGCTCAGGACGAGCGGGGTGTCCTGCGAGAGGCGGTCGAGCAGCGCGAGCAGCGCCTCGAACACGCGCGACTGGGCGGTGCGCTCCTCGTCGGGGCGCAGCCCCGGTGCGCTTCCGAGCTCTGGGTGGAGGGCCCCGAGCTCGGAGCGCACCGGAGCGGGCAGCTCGTCGAGTGCGGGGTCGCCGGCGCGTGAGAGGGAACGCAGCGCCGCGACCAGTGGGGCGTAGGGAAGCTCGCCGTCGCCGAGGTCGACGCAGTCACCGCCCACGACGCGAGCGCCGCCGTCGCGGGCATGCCGCTCGAGCTCGGCGAGCAGGCGGGTCTTCCCGACGCCCGACTCACCAGCTACGAACGCGAGCGACGGGCGCCCCGCGGCCGCGTCCGACAAAGCGGCCTCGAGCTCCGCCAGCTCGGCCGCGCGGCCGACGAGCCTGCTGCTGGTCACGCGTGTCGCCACGGAACCAGTATCGCCGGAACGGGCGGACGCGTCGGACGGCGCCGTGGCGGGCCGCGTCGGCGTCGCGGGCGGCGGCGAGGTGGATGGTGAGATCGGTGTGCACTGCTGGCCTCCTTCGGTGGTCGTTTGCGGCACGAGTAGGAGGATGCGCTGCGAGGGCGGCCCGCACATCGGGCGGATGGAGCGACTTTCGGGCACCGGCCCCTTAGCTGCCGGCGCGGGCCCCTTACCCCGCCGCGCCGTGCCCGCCGCCGCCCGGCGTCTCGAGCCGCAGGCGCTGCCCGGGGCGCAGCTCGCCGGAGGCCTTCGGCTCGAGCTCCTGGCCGTCGAGCAGGTTGCGCCCGGGCGCCCCGGGCTCGCCGCCGGCCGCGCCCGGCGGCGCGTGGCGGCGGCGCTCGGTCAGCAGCGAGAAGCGCATGGGCTCGAGCGCCTCGAGCTCGCGCACCACGCCGTCGCCGCCGCGGTGCGCGCCCGCTCCGCCGGAGCCGCGGCGCAGCTCGTAGCGCGCGACGCGCAGCGGGAACTCGAGCTCGACGGCCTCGACCGGGGTGTTCAGCGTGTTCGACATCGCGACGTGCACGCCGCTCGGCCCGTCCGCGTCGGGGCACGCGCCCTGGCCGCCGCCCAGCGTCTCGTAGTAGGTCCACTCGTCGGTGCCCAGCGTGAGGTTGTTCATCGTGCCCTGGCCGAGCGCGCGCCCGAAGGCGGCGAGCACGAGGTCGGCGACGCGCGAGGAGGTCTCGACGTTGCCGGCGGCGACCGCGGCGCCGGGGCGGGCGTTCAGCAGCGAGCCCTCCGGCGCGATCACGCGCAGCGGGCGCTCGGCGCCCGCGCTCGGCGGGATGTCGGGATCGGTCAGCACGCGCAGCGCGAACAGGCAGGCGCTGCGCGTGACGGCGAGGGGGCAGTTGAGGTTGCCCTCGTGCTGCGGCGCGCTGCCGCTGAAGTCGAGCGTCAGCTCCTCGCCGCTGACCGTGGCCGCGACGCGCAGCTCGACGTCGCCGCCGGCGGCCTCGAGCACGTCGCGGGCCTCACGCGTGCCGTCCGCCAGCGCGGCGATGCACGCGCGCGTGCGCCGCTCGGCGTAGGCGAGCACCTCGTCGAGCGCGCCGCGCAGCGCGCCCGTGCCGATCCGCTGCGCGATCTCGAGCAGCCGCCGCTCGCCGGTCCGGTTGGCCGCCAGCTGCGCGCGCAGGTCCGCGCGCCGCTGCTCGGGCTGGCGCATCCGGGCGCTGAGCTCCGCGATCGCCGCCTCGTCGAGCACGCGTGGCGCGATCACGACGCCCTCCTCGGCGAGCGTGCGCGAGTCCGCGGGCATCGAGCCGGGGACCCGGCCGCCGACGTCGGCGTGGTGCGCGCGCGAGGCGGCGAAGCCGAGCAGCTCCGCGCCCTCGAACACGGGCGTGATGACCGTGATGTCCGGCAGGTGCGTTCCGCCGGCGAAGGGGTCGTTGAGGATCCAGGAGCGCGCCGGCGCGTGGCGCTCGCCGAGGACCGCCGCGACGGCGGCGGGCATCGCGCCGAGGTGCACGGGGATGTGCTCGGCCTGCATGACCATCCGCGCCTGCGCGTCGAAGAGCGCGGTCGAGCAGTCGCGGCGCTCCTTGATGTTCGCCGAGTGCGCGGAGCGCACGAGCGCCGCGCCCATCTCCTCGCACGCGGCGCGCAGCGCGCCGAGCAGCACCTGCAGCGCGATCGGGTCGAGGCTCATGCGGCGCGCTCCAGGACGATCGTCCCCGTCTCGTCCGGGCCGCCGGACCAGCCCTCCGGCACGAGCAGCGTCGCCTCGGGCAGCGCCACGACGGCCGGGCCGGCGATGCGCGGCGCCTCGTCGCCGGCGGCGCGCAGCGCGACGTCCGCGCCGCGCTCGCGCACGGTCTCGCGCACCGCGACGAGCTCGATCTCCGCCTCGGGGTCGGCGTAGCCGTAGCGCTCCTCGTGCGCGGCCTCGAACGCCGCGCGCACGGCGCCCGGGTCCGGCGGCACGCCGCGCACCGTCAGCTCGAACGCCTGTCCGCGGTAGCGCACGTCGTAGGCGGCTTCGCCGGCGCGCGGCCGCAGCGCCTCGGCCGTGATCTGCGCGCCGCGCAGCAGCACGCCGCGGACGCTGTCGCGGCGCCGCTCGGCGGCGGCCAGGCCGAGCGCGCTCAGGACCCCGGCGGCGCGCGGCACGAGGATGCGGCGGATGCCGAGCTCCTCGGCGATCGCCGCCGCGTGCAGGCCGCCGGCGCCGCCGAACGCCAGCAGCGCGAAGCCGCGCGGGTCGACGCCGCGCTCGACGGTCATCACGCGCAGCGCGCGGACCATCTCCGCGTTCGCGACGCGCACGATGCCCTGTGCGCAGGCGCGCGGCTCCAGGCCGAGCTCACCGGCGAGCGCGCCGACCGCGCGCTCCGCCGCGGCCGCGCCGAGGCGCACGCCCGCCAGCGGCCGCGCGGGATCGAGGTGCCCGAGCACGACGTGCGCGTCGGTGACCGTCGGCTCGGTCCCGTCGCGGCCGTAGCAGGCCGGCCCGGGATCGGCGCCCGCCGAGCGGGGGCCGACGCGCAGCGCACCGCCCGCGTCGCGCCAGGCGATCGAGCCGCCGCCGGCGCCGACGGTGTGGATGTCGACCATCGGCAGCGCGAGCGGGCGCCCGCCGACCTCGCGCTGCGCGGTCTCGCGCACGCGCCCGCCCTCGACGACGCAGACGTCGCAGGACGTGCCGCCCATGTCGAAGCACAGCAGGTCGGGCTCGCCGCAGTGCGCGGCGATCAGCGCCGCTGCCGCGGCGCCGCCGGCCGGGCCGCTCAGCACCGTCAATGCCGAGTGCGCCGTCGCATCGGCGGCGCTCGCCAGCCCGCCGCTCGACTGCATGATCGCGGGCTCCGGCAGCCCCGCCTCGTGCGTGCGGTCGATGAGGCGCCGCAGGTAGCGCGCGAGCAGCGGCGAGAGCGCCGCGTCGACCTCGGTCGTCGCCGCGCGCTCGTACTCGCGGAACGTGCCGACCACCTCGTGCGAGAGCGAGACGTGCACGCCGGCGCCGAGGCGCTCGCGCAGCGCGGCACCGAGCATGCGCTCGTGCGCGGGATGGCGGTAGCTGTGCAGCAGGCAGACGGCCACCGCCTCGGGCGCCAGCGCGGCGACCGCGCCGGCCACGCGCGCCGCGCCGGGCTGGTCGAGCGCGCGCAGCGGCCCGTCCGGGGTCGTCCGCTCGGGCGCGGGCACGCGCAGCTCGGGCGGGACCAGCGGCGCGGGGTGCGCCGCGCACAGGCGGTAGAGCTCGCGCCGCGCCTGGCGGCCGAGCTCGACCACGTCGGTGAACCCCTCCGTCGCGACGAGCACCGTGCGCGCGGTGCGCCCCTCGAGCAGCGCGTTCGTCGCGACCGTCATGCCGTGCGCGAAGGCGCGCACGTCGCGGGCCTCGGCGCCCGCCGACCGCAGCACCGCCTCGACGGCGCTGAGCACGCCCGCGGACTGGTCGGCGGTCGTCGTCGGCGCCTTGGCCGTGTGCACGCGGCCGCCCGGCGCGACGAGCACGGCGTCGGTGAACGTGCCGCCGACGTCGACGCCCAGGAGCATCGCCGCACGCTACATCGCGCGGCCCGCGCGGCGGCAGGCCGAGGCGCCGCGGATGCGGCGCCCGGGCCCTCTCCTCCTCAGGAGCTACGCCGCGAGCGCGGCGACGGGGAGCTCGGTCTCCTCCGTCTCGGCGAGGTGCTGGTGCGACGGGCAGTAGCCGTTGTGCGGCAGCGGCATCCGCTGGCACGCCGTGCCGCGGCGCGTGGTCGCGCGGCACTGCAGCGGCCGGCCGGCGGCGTCATAGCCGTTGCGCGGCATGCGATCGAGCGCCTCCTGCGCGCATCCGACGTACCGCGAGACGACCCGCCAGACGCGCTCCTGCGCCTGCATCGGGAAGTGGATGCGGATGTCGTGGAACAGCGTGCGCGCCGGCCGTGCGAAGTAGTGCCGGTCGGTGACCAGGCGCTCGACGGTGGCCTCGCAGCGGTGCAGCACCTGCTCGTGCCCTTCGCGACCGGTGCAGATGTCGGCGGCCAGCTCACGGTAGATCGCTCTGCTGATCTGATACATGGACCCTTCTGCCTTCTCTCTCCGTGCCCACCCGCTCCGGCGATCGCGAGCGAGTATTTCCGGGGCTTGTGAAGGCAAGAACGCCGCAAATGTTGACTTCGCGTTAAGCGCGACGCGAAGTCGCACTGGCTTCCGGAGCGACGCTCTCAGGCCCAGGGCTCGAACTCGGGCTCCCCGTCGCGCACGACGGCGTGCCGGAGGTCGAGCACCGGATCCGTTTCGGGGAAGTCCGAGCGCATGTGCGCGCCGCGCGACTCCTCGCGCAGCAGCCCGCAGGCCGCGATCAGCCGGGCGAGCGGGTGCGGGTCCGCGAGCAGCGCGCGCAGCCCCTCCGCGTCGCGGACGAGGCCCGCGTCGCGCCACAGCGCCTCCTGCGTCGAGCGCGCGGGCGTCGCGACCGGCGCCGCCGCCGGGGGCTCGCCGGCCGCGGCGGCGTGGGGCTCGTTGAGCGCCGCCTGCGCCGCCCGGCCGCCGAGCACGAAGCACTCGCTCAGCGAGTTGGACGCGAGCCGGTTCGCGCCGTGCAGTCCGGTGCACGCGGACTCGCCGACGGCGTAGAGGCCGGGCACGGTGCTCGCGCCGTCGAGGTCGGCGACGATCCCGCCCATCACGTAGTGCGCGGCGGGGGCGACCGGGATCGTCTCCGTCGCCGGGTCGAGCCCGGCGTCGCGCAGCGCCTCGACGACGTTCGGGAAGCGCACCGGGTCCACGTCGCGCATGTCGAGCTGCACGCACGGCTGCCCGTCGTCGGCCATCCGCGACCAGATCGCCCGCGAGACCTCGTCGCGGGGCGCGAGCTCGTCGACGAAGCGCTCGCCGGCGGCGTCGACCAGCGTCGCGCCCTCGCCGCGGATCGCCTCGGTCACGAGGAACCCCTCGCGCCCCTCCACGCCGATCACCGCCGTCGGGTGGAACTGCACCATCTCGAGGTCCGCGAGCGCGGCCCCGGCGCCGCGCGCGAGCAGCAGGCCGATGCCGAGCGAGCCGGGCGGGTTCGTCGTGCGCGCCCACAGCGCCGCCGCACCGCCCGTGGCGAGGATCGTGCCGCGCGCGCGGATCGCGCGGCCGTCCTCGCAGACGACGCCGACGCAGCGCCCCTCGCGCTTCCACAGGGCGGCCGCCCGCGCGCCCTCCAGCACGGTCACGCGCCGCTCGCCGGCGACGACCGCGGAGAGCTGGCGCACCACGCGGCGGCCCGTGGCGCTGCCGCCCGCATGGACCACGCGCCGGCGCGAGTGCCCGCCTTCGAGGCCGAGCGCGAGGTTGCCGTGGCGGTCGGCGTCGAAGCGCACGCCGAGGGCTTCGAGCTCGGCCACCCTGCCCGGCGCCTCGCGCACGAGCAGCGCCGCCGCGCTGCGGCGGACGAGGCCGCGGCCCGCGCGCTCGGTGTCCGCGAGGTGCAGCTCGGGCGAGTCGTCGGCCGCGAGCGCCGCGGCCAGGCCGCCCTGCGCCCAGTAGCTCGCCGTGCGGGCGAGCGGCGTCGCGCTCACGAGCACCACGCGCGCGCCTGACCGCGCGGCCGTGATCGCTGCGAACAGCCCCGCGGCGCCTGCGCCGACGACGGCCACGTCGGCGTCGATGCGCGGCGCGCCGTCCATGCGCCGGTACGGTACCGGGCGATGCCGGGCGTCCTGCTGCGCCACGCCTCATCGCTCGCGCACGAGACCGGCGCGCACCCCGAGCGCCCTGCGCGCATCGAGGCGATCGACGCCGAGCTGCGCGCGCGCGACTGGCTCGGGTGGGAGGTGCGCGACTCGCCGCAGGCCGCGCGGCCCGCGCTCGAGGCGGTGCACCCGGCCGCGTACCTGGACGCGCTCGAGGCCTTCTGCGCTCGCGGCGGCGGCGCGCTCGACATGGACACCGTCGCCTCGGCCGGCTCGTGGGAGGCGGCGCTGCACTCCGCGGGCGGCGCGGTCGCGCTCGTAGACCTCCTGCTCGGGGGCGAGGCCCGCGCCGGCGCCTCCGCGCACCGCCCGCCGGGCCATCACGCCGAGGCCGCGCGGCCGATGGGGTTCTGCCTGCTGTCGAACGTCGCGATCGCGGCGCGCCACGCGCTCGCGGCTCACCGGCTCGAGCGGGTGCTGATCCTCGACTGGGACGTGCACCACGGCAACGGGACCAACGACATCCTGCACGACACCGACGCCGCGCTGTTCGTCTCGATCCACGAGTCGCCGCTGTATCCCGGCACGGGCCCGGCGTCCGACGTCGGCGACGGCGACGGCGAGGGCTACACGGTGAACCTGCCGGTGCCGGGCGGCTCCGGCGACGAGGTCTTCTGCTCGCTCGTCGAGCACGTCGCGGTGCCGCTCGCGCGCGTGTACGAGCCGCAGCTGGTGCTCGTCTCGGCGGGCTACGACGCGCACGCCGACGACCCGCTCGCCGGCTGCACGGTGACCGACGGCGGGTTCGCGGCGATGGCCGCGTCGGTGCGCCGCGTGGCCGACGAGCTCGAGGTCCCGCTCGGCGTCGTGCTCGAGGGCGGCTACGAGCTCGGCGCGCTCGCGCGCTCGTTCGCGGCCACGCTCGAGGTGGTGGGCGCGGACGAGCCCCCGCCCGCGCCGGAGCCCGAGGTCCATGAGCTCGCCACGCGCGCACGCGAGCGGCTCGCCGAGCGCTGGGGCCGCCTGGTCTAGCCGCCGGCGGGCGCCGTCACGGTCGGCGGCGCGGTGACGGTCGGCGTGGTGGCGGTCGAGGGCGGCACGGTGGACGTCGGCGTCACGGTCGCCGGCGGGGCGGTCGTGCTCGGCGTCCCGGACGTCGGCGGGGGGGTCGAGGCCGGTGGCGCCGCCGTGACGGTCGGCGCCTGCGTCGTGCTCGTCGTGCCCGCGCTCGTGGAGCTGTTGGTCAGGGCGACGAACGCGATCGCGAGCGCGACCCCCGCGAGCGCGGCCAGCGCGGCGAGCGCGGCGACGGGCAGGCGCCAGTTCGGCGGGCGCAGGAGCCGCGTGCGCGCGGGGAAGCCGCACTGCAGGCACCAGCCCTGATCGGGCGCGACGGGCGCGCCGCAGCGCGGGCACGGGATCGTGCCGTGCTCCGTGGCGGTCACTGCTCGGCGGCGGGGAGCGTCGCGGTCTGCTGCTGGTCGGGCGCGCGCTGCGGCGCGGGCGGCGCCGCGTTCGCCGTGCGCAGCTCCAGGCCGCACGACGGGCACCACTTCGCGTCGCTGCCGTGCAGCTCGCCGCAGCGCGGGCACTGGGCGATCCCGGGCTCGCGCAGCTCGTGCAGCGGGCGGCGGTCGCCGAGCGCGCCCTCGAGCGCCCGCAGCTCGCCGTCGATCGCCGCGAGCGCCTCGACCTTGCCCTTCACGAGCGCCTCGTTGGGCTTCTCGAAGCGGTGCTGGTCGTAGACGAGGCCGCCGAGGTCGCGGAACGCCAGCTCGCGCACGCGGCGCAGGTAGCGCAGGCGGCGGCGGGCCCGGCCCCGCTCGTGGAAGCTCGGAGCCTGCGCTGCGGCGGCGTCGGCGGGCTCGGTCCCGGCGGGCGCGGCAGAGCCGGTCTGGGGCTCGGCGACGGCCGGGGGACGCTCGCTGCGCCGCGGGCGGATTCGCTTGATCAGGCGGCTCATGCGTTCGAGGCGCGCTGCGGCGCCTCGGCGCGCGAGTTTAGGCGAGGTCGCGCCAGGCCGTCGCGACACGCTCCGCGCAGCCGGCGGCGGACCAGCGCTCCGCGCTCGCGCGGCCGGCGACGCGCGGGTCGTCCATCCGCAGGAACGGCGCGAGCGCCTGCGCCCAGCCGGCGCGGTCGTAGGGCGCGCAGAGCGCGCCGGCGACGCCGGCGAGCGCCTGCGGGTGGATGCCCGTCGGCGTGGCCAGCACCGGCACGTCGCAGGCGAGCGCCTCGAGCACCGCGAGGCCGAAGCCCTCGTGGTCGGAGGGCACGAGCACGGCGTTCGCCGCGTTGACGTGGAAGGGGACCTCGTCGGGGTCGACGCGGCCGAGCGTGAGCAGGCGCGTCGCGCCCGCGAGCTCGCGCGCGCGGTCCGCGCGCTTGAGCGGGCGCGCGGGGTCGGCGGGGAAGAGCAGGCACGGCTCGTCGGGCGGCAGGCCCAGGCGCTCGCGCGCCTCGCGGCGCGGGAGCGGCCGGAAGCGCCGCGTGTCGACG
>DASTWP010000039.1:0-12887 GCA_035765835.1 Solirubrobacteraceae bacterium | reverse complement strand
CGCCGTCGTCGAGCGCGATCGCCGGCGCGCGCGCTGCGACCGCCGCGATGCCCTCGGCGTACGCGCGCAGGTCCGCGCCGCGCGCCGCGTGCACCTCGATCCCGTCCTCCGCGTCGAGCGCCGCCGCGACCTCGTCCTGCGTCGAGAGCGGGTTGGCCGCGCACAGCGCCACCTCCGCGCCGCCCGCCCGCAGCGCCTGCACGAGCGACGCGGTCTCGGCCGTCACGTGCAGGCAGCAGGCGACGGTCAGGCCGTCGAGCGCGCGCGCCTTCGCGAAGCGCTCGCCGACGCGGCGCAGCACGGGCATCTGGGCGTCCGCCCAGGCGATCCGCGCCGCGCCCGCATCCGCGAGCGAGGGATCTGCGACCCGGCCGGGGATGGCCCGGCTCCTAGTAGCGGTAGTGGTCCGGCTTGTACGGGCCCTCGACCGGCACGCCGATGTACGCCGCCTGGTCGGGGCGCAACTCGGTCAGGTGCACGCCGAGCGCGTCGAGGTGCAGCCGCGCGACCTTCTCGTCGAGGTGCTTGGGCAGCACGTAGACCTTCTTCTCGTACTCGTCGTTCTTCGTGAACAGCTCGATCTGGGCGATCGTCTGGTTCGTGAAGGAGTTCGACATCACGAACGACGGGTGGCCGGTCGCGTTGCCGAGGTTCAGCAGCCGCCCCTCGCTGAGCACGATGATCGCGTGGCCGTCCGCGAAGACCCACTCGTCGACCTGCGGCTTGACCGTGACGCGCTTGACGCCCGGCACGCGCTCGAGGCCGGCGATGTCGATCTCGTTGTCGAAGTGGCCGATGTTGCCGACGATCGCCTGGTGCTTCATCCGGCTCATGTGCTCGGCCGTGATGATGTCCTTGTTGCCGGTCGCGGTGATGAAGATGTCCGCCGTCTCGACGACGTCCTCCAGCGTGGCGACCTGGTAGCCGTGCATCGCGGCCTGCAGCGCGCAGATCGGGTCGATCTCCGTGACGATCACGCGCGCGCCCTGGCCGCGCAGCGACTCCGCGCAGCCCTTGCCGACGTCGCCGTAGCCGCAGATCACGGCGACCTTGCCGCCGATCATCACGTCGGTGGCGCGGTTGATGCCGTCGATCAGCGAGTGCCGGCAGCCGTAGAGGTTGTCGAACTTCGACTTCGTGACGGAGTCGTTGACGTTGATCGCCGGGAACAGCAGCTCGCCGGTCTCGGCGAGCTGGTAGAGGCGGTGCACGCCGGTCGTCGTCTCCTCGGTGACGCCCTTGATGCCGGCGGCGATGCGCGTCCAGCGCTGCGGGTCCTCGGCGAGCGAGCGCTGCAGCGTCTCGAGGATGATGCGGAACTCCTCGGACTCGGCGCCGGCCGGATCCGGGACCGCGCCCGCGGCCTCGAACTCGGCGCCCTTGTGGACGAGCAGCGTGGCGTCGCCGCCGTCGTCGAGGATCATGTTCGGGCCGAGATTCGAATCCCGCCCACCCCACGCGAGCGCCTGCTCGGTGCACCACCAGTACTCCTCGAGGGTCTCGCCCTTCCAGGCGAAGACCGGGATGCCGGCGGCGGCGATCGCGGCGGCGGCGTGGTCCTGCGTGGAGAAGATGTTGCAGGAGGCCCAGCGGACCTCGGCGCCCAGCGCGGTCAGCGTCTCGATCAGCACCGCGGTCTGGATCGTCATGTGCAGCGAGCCGGTGATGCGCGCGCCCTTCAGCGGCTGCGCGTCGGCGAACTCGGCGCGCGTCTGCATCAGGCCGGGCATCTCGTGCTCGGCGAGCTGGATCTCCTTGCGGCCGAACTCGGCCAGCGAGAGGTCGGCGACCTTGAAGTCCTGCGTCTCGGTCGGTGCGGCGGTGGTGCTCATGCTCTCTCCACGGTGGTCGGGGTCGGCGAGATCGCGGCCGCGTCGAGCAGCCGCTGGTGCTTCTCCTGCTCCCAGCGCAGCCACTCGCCGGCCGGGACGTGCTCGGGACGCGCGGGCTCGGCCTCGAACCAGGCCTCGAGCTCCTCGCGCAGCCTGCGGTCACGGCGCAGGCGCAGCGCGAAGCCGATGTCGCCGAGGCCGAGGTCGAAGCGGCGCTGCAACTCGCGCAGCGTGCGCAGCCGCTGGAGCTCGGCGGGGCCGAAGAGGCGGTAGCCGGACGCCGAGCGCTGGGGCGCGACGAGCCCGATGCGCTCGACGTAGCGCAGCATCCGCGGCGACCAGCCGGTGGTCTCGGCGGCCTCGTTGATGGTCAGGGCGTCCACGCGCCCCGAACCTTATCAAGGGTGTGTCAAGGTTCTGCGCCGGTCGCCAGCAGGATCGCCTGGCGGTTCTCGTGCTGGGACTCGTACAGGCGGACGACCGCGACGGCCGCCTCGTCGGCGTTCTCGAGCCGCCCGAGGATGTCCTGGAGCGCCATCTCGTCGTAGCCCTCCCAGGGCGCGTCCACGTGCACCTCGGCGCCGGCGTGGGCCGACGGGCCGACGCTCGCGACGGGCGCGGGCTCGGGCGCCGCGACGGGCCGCGGGCGCGCGGCGCGCCGGGCGGGCGCGCGCCTGGCGCGCGCGCGCCGCGGGGGCCCCGGCGCCGGCCGCGCGGCGCCGTCGAGCTTGTCACCTTGCGGCCGCGGCGGCTCCTGCATGGGCTGCGCGTGCGCGTCCGGCCAGGAGGCCCCCGGCGCCGGCGGCGGCACGCGCGTGGACCCCGGGTCGAGCACGCCCCGCGCGACGCCCAGCGCCATCTTCGCCAGCCAGACCTCGAGCTCGATCGTGCCGCGCGCGACGCGCAGCGGCAAGGTCAGCAGACTCCGCATGCGAGGCTCCTGCCCGGAGCCGCGCGCCGTCAATCGCCGTCCGGAGCGGCCAGCTCGTCCTTCAGCCGCTCGATCGGCGAGATCGGCGTCGGGTCGACGCCGCGCAGCGCCGCGAGGTAGACCGAGACCAGATCGCCCAGCAGCACCAGCGAGAAGACGCGCTCGATCGCCGTCGTGCCGCGCGAGCTGACGCGGTGCACGCCCGCGGCGGCGCCGGCCATGAGGCGCATGGTCGCCTCGATCCGCTCCTGGATGCGCGGGTGCGTGTCGGTGTCGTCGAGGAACACCGCCGAGAAGCGCCCGTGCTCGGCCGCGCTCTCCCAGCCGACGACCTCGTTGTGGTCGAGCTCGGGGAGCTCGGCGCTGAACGCGAGCTGCTTGGCGTTCTCGTTGACCTGCGTCTTCCAGCGGTAGGCGATCGGCGTCGTCAGGCCCGCGCCGGCGATCAGCGGGATCGTCCCGCTGAGCGCGCGCGCCAGCGTCTTCGCCTCGGAGTCCTCGGGCGCCTCGGGCCCCCACTCGACGACGAGCTCCTCGAGCCGGTCGGCGGCGACGTCGATCTCCGAGTTCAGCCGCGGGCCGACCCCGCACAGCGCCGCAACCTCGAGCGCCGCGACGGTCATGTAGGCGACGGCGGCGCGCGGCATCAGCCCGCCGGCGACCGGGATGACCGAGACGCCCTCGGCGCGCGCGAGCTCGGCCAGCTCGCCGCCGCTGGTCACGACGACGCGCTGCGCGCCGATCACGCCGGCGGCCTCGAAGCACGCGAGCGTCTCCTCGGTGCCGCCCGAGTAGCTCGCGCACAGGACCGTCGCCTCGTTCGTCGTCCAGGGCGGGAGGCCGTAGGCCTTCGCGGGCAGCAGCGGCCGCGACGCCTGGTCGCCGAGCGCGGCGCGGGCGAGCTGCCCGCCGATGCCCGAGCCGCCCATGCCGGCGACGATCAGGCCGCCGGGGCTGTCCCAGGGGCGCAGGTTCGCGGACTCGACCTTCCAAAGCGCGTCGCGCAGGTGCTCGGGAATCGCGAGCACGTCGGTCAGCAGATCGCTGGGGTCGATCCGCGCGATGCTCTCGCGGTCCAGGGCCCCGGTTGTCTGCGCACCGCTCGGCATGCTCGTCCGGAAGCCTGTCAGAACGTGATCGTGCCCGGCGCGATGGTCGTCTGCGGATGGACCCGCACGCCGCTCGTGAGCACGTTGTCGGCGCCGACAGTGACGCCCTCCCCGAGGACCGCGCCGCCGGAGACCGTCACGCGGTCGCCGATGCGCGCGCCGGCGGCGACGATGCAGTCGCGCAGCGTGCAGCCCGCGCCCACGACGGCGCCGTTGAGCACGACCGCGCGCTCGATCGTCGTGCCCTCGCCGACGACGACGCCCTCGCCCAGCACGACGAGGCTGCCGACGTGCGCGCCCTGCGCGATGCTGCACCCGCGTTCGACGAGCGCCGGCGGCACGACCCGGCCGTCGGCGCGCACGGACTCCTCGACGCTCACGTAGCCGTCCCCGAGGCGCTCGGCGACGGCGGTGCGCACGTTGCCCTCGAGGATGTCGAACGTGCCCTGCAGGTAGCGCTGCGGGGTCCCGATGTCGAGCCAATAGGCCTCGCTCGGGAAGCCGTAGAGCCCCGCGCCGACCAGGCGCGGCCAGACCTCCCGCTCGATCGACACGTTGCGATCCGGCGGGATCAGGCCGAGCACCTCGCGCTCGAGCACGTAGGCGCCGGCGCTGATGAGGTTCGTGTCGATCTCGTCGGCGCTCGGCTTCTCGACGAACTCCTTGACCGCGCGGTCCTCGTGCAGCCGCACGAGCCCGTACGCGCTCGGGTCGGCCACCGGGACGAGCGCCAGCGTCGCCTTCGCCGCCGTGCGCTCGTGCTGGGCGATCTGCGCGGTCAGGTCGAGGTCGGTCAGGACGTCGCCGTTGAGCATCAGGAAGCGCTCGGAAAGGAACGGCTCGGCGTACTTCAGCGCGCCGGCAGTGCCGCGCGGCTCGGGCTCCTCGACGAAGCGCAGCCGCAGCCCGAGCTGCGAGCCGTCGCCGAGCACGTTGCGCACGCTCGTCGCGAGGAACCCGCACGACATGATCACGTCGTCGACGCCGTGGCCCCGCAGCCACTCGAGCATGAAGACGATGAACGGCCGGTCGACGAGCGGGACGACCGGCTTCGGGACGGTGTTGGTCAGCGGCCTCAGGCGGGTCCCCTCGCCGCCGACGAGGATCACCGCCTGCACGCCGCGCCTCCGATCACGATCGGCCCACGCCCTCGTAGACGAGGCCCGCCGCCCTCACCGCGCCGGGCTCGAGCGCGTTGCGCCCGTCGATGACCGTGTCGCCGCTCATCGCCTCGGAGACCGCGCGCCAGTCCAGCTCGCGGAACTCCTCCCATTCGGTGACGAGCACCACCGCGTCGGCGTCCTTGACGCAGCCGAGCGCGTCGTCGGCGAAGTCGAGACCGGGCATCAGCGTCCGCGCCTCCGCCTCGGCCACCGGGTCGTAGGCGGTGACGTGCGCGCCGTCGGCCTGCAGCCGCGCGGCGAGCACCAGCGAGGAGGCCTCGCGCATGTCGTCCGTGTTCGGCTTGAACGCCAGGCCCAGCAGCGCGATCCGCTTGCCGACCAGCGAGCCGAGGTGCTTCTGCAGCTTGCCGATGACGCGCCGCTTCTGCAGCTCGTTGACCTCGATCACGGCGTTCAGCAGCTGGAAGTGGTAGCCCGAGTTGCCGGCGAGCTGCTTGAGCGCGCTGACATCCTTCGGGAAGCAGGAGCCGCCGAATCCGATGCCGGCCTGCAGGAACTTCGGGCCGATGCGGTCGTCGAGACCGATGCCGCGCGCGACCTCGGTGACGTTCGCGCCGGTCACCTCGCAGACGTTCGCGATCTCGTTGATGAAGGAGATCTTCGTGGCGAGGAACGCGTTGGCGGCGAGCTTGATCATCTCGGCGCTCGCGATGTCCGTGCGCACGAGCGGGGCGTCGAGCGGCGCGTAGAGCTCGACCACGGCGTCGCCGGCCCAGTCGCCGTCGTCGCCGACGACGACGCGGTCCGGGTGCAGGAAGTCCTTGACCGCGGAGCCCTCCTTCAGGAACTCCGGGCAGGAGACGTAGCGGAACCCCGACTTGCCCTGCTCGGCGAAGACGCGCTTGATCGAGGCGCCGGTGCCGACCGGCACGGTCGACTTCATCACGAGCGCGTGGCGGTCCGACGGCGGCATCGAGGCGACGACCGCGTGGACGGCGCTGAGGTCCGCGTCGCCGGAGTAGGTCGGGGGCGTGCCCACGGCGACGAACAGCAGGCGCGCGTGCTCGAGCGCGTCGGCGACGTCGGTCGAGAAGCGCAGCCGCCCCTCGTGCTTGCGCACGAGCTCCTCGAGGCCCGGCTCGAAGATCGGGATCTCGCCGCGGCGCAGCCGCGCGATCTTCTCCTCGTCGATGTCGATGCACCAGACCTCGTTGCCGAGCTCTGCGAATCCCGCGGCCGTGACGAGGCCGACGTAGCCGGTGCCGATGACCCCTATGGGCTCCCGCGTGGTCGTCATTTCGAGCCGGGGAGGCTACTTCGCGAACCGCGTCAGCGACTCGGCGATGGCGAGCATCTGGCGGTTGGTCAGGTCGAGGCTCAGGGTGTTCGAGACCCAGTAGGCGGCCTTCGGCGTGCGCCAGGCGACGAGCCGCAGCCGCGTCCCGTCGCCGTAGAGCAGGTAGGTGTGCCCGCGCACGTGCTCGGTGGCGTTCGGGTGCGAGAGGATCGGCGGCGTCAGCCAGTCGACGCCCTGGACGCCGTAGTACTGGCCGAGCAGCGCGTTCTCCTCGATCACGAGGCGGTAGGCGTGGTGCACGTGGTTGGCGCGGTCGCGCAGCGTGTAGACGTAGGGGTTCGGTCCCAGCGTCGAGTAGCGGCCCGCGATCGTCAGCTTCGTCGGGAAGTAGACGGGGAACGGCACCTGCGCCTTCGCCACCGTCGCGGCAACCTGGTTCTCGCTCAGCTGCCGCGCGTCGACGATGCCGGGCACCGAGGTCAGCCGCTCGTGCCGGCGGTGGTGGCGACGCGACTTCGAGCGCAGCGCGGGCGGCCCGGACTTGCGCGGGCCCGTGGAGGCCTTGCCGTGCAGGAACTCCCGCGCAGCCTTCGCCGCGTCCTGCGGTGTGACGGTCAGCGTCTGCATCTGCGGCCCGGAGTAGGTCACCGGGAAGTGGATCTCCCGCACCGGGTGGCCGGTGGAGAACGCGGCGAGCTTCAGCAGCCGCAGCACCCCGGACTCGGACTTGAGGTTCGAGTCCGCCTGCGTGTTGCGGGCGAAGATGTCGACGAGCGGCTTGAGGTCGGAGAGGATGCTGCTCTGGCCGACCTGGCTCTTGGCCGCCGACAGGAAGTCCTGCTGGCGCGCGGCGCGCACGATGTCCGAGTCCGTGTGCCGGTAGCGGACGTAGGCCAGCGCGTCCTGCCCGCAGAGCCGCTGGTAGCCGGGCTCGATGTTGATCTCGGAGTACTGCAGCGACGGTGGCAGCCCGGCGTTCGAGTGGTAGTAGCGGCGGTCGACGTCGACGTAGACGCAGCCGATGTAGTCGACCGCGCGCCGGAAGCCGCGGAAGTTGATGTTGATGATGTGGTTGATCGGGATGTGCAGCAGCTCCTTGACCGTGCGCGCCGCGAGGTCGGCGCCGCCGATCGAGTAGGCCGCGTTGATCTTGCTGATCCCGCGCACGCCGGGGATCTGCACCTCCAGGTCGCGCGGGATCGACATCAGCGTCGTCGCCGCCTGGTTCGGGTCCAGGCGGATCAGCATCATCGTGTCCGACCGCGCGGGCTGGCCCTTGTCGCGCAGGTCGAAGCGCTTGTCCGAGCCGAGCAGCAGCAGCGTCTGCGGCTTGCCGGCCTGCGCCGCCGTGATCGTGCCCTTGCGCAGCGCGAGGCCCGGCTGCTCGCGCAGGATGTCCACGACGTCCTTGATCTGCAGCAGCGCCGCGGTCGCCGTCGTCGCCGCGGTCATGAGCACGATCAGCAGGCCCGCGAGCAGGAAGCGCTTGTAGGCGCCGAACGCGGGGCGCGGGATCCGCTCCTCCTTCGGGGGCCGGCGGAACGGGTTGTTCATCAGGCCAGGCCGCCCTCGACGGCGCGCAGCTGCGGCTCCGCGCGCTCCAGCCACGCGGGCAGGTGGCGCACGAAGTCGCCGAGCGCCTGGCGGTAGCGCTCGAGCGAGGCGATCGAGACCCACTCGTTCGGCCCGTGGTGGCCGCCGCCGACGGGGCCGAACTCGACGGCCGGGATGCCGGCCTGCAGGAACGAGATCGCGTCCGAGGCGCCGTCCCGCCCGACGCTCAGCGCGTCGCCTTCGATCGAGCGCCCGACCGCGTCGCGCAGCGCGAGGACGTAGGGGTTCTGGCGCGAGACCGTCGCGGGGGCGCGCTCGAAGCAGCGCACGATCTCGAGGTCGGCGATCTCCCGGATCTGCGCCAGGATCGCGCCGGGGTCCTGCCCCGGCAGGTAGCGGATGTCGACGTCGATCGCGCAGCGGTCCGGCACCTTGTTGAACGCGTCGCCGCCGACGATCCGCGCGAGGTTGATCGACGGGCGGTCGAAGAGGTCGGAGGACTCACGGCTGAAGGGCAGCGTCTCGATCCGCCGGTAGGCGTCGTGCGCCTTCAGGATCGCGTTGTCGCCGAGCCAGGGCGTCGAGCCGTGGGCGGCGGTCCCGCTGATCTCCGCGCGGATCGCGAGCACCCCCTTCGCCTGGACGCCGATGTGCAGGTCGGTCGGCTCGCCGGTCAGCGCGAAGTCGCCGCGCAGGCCCTCCTTGACGAGCGCGTCGGTCGAGCGGCGGTCGACGTCGTCGGACTCCTCGTCGGGGACGACCAGCAGCCGAACGCGCACCGCGTCCTGGTCGGCGACGTCCTTGACCGCGCACAGCATGCCCGCCAGCGCGCCCTTCATGTCGTAGGCGCCGCGGCCGATCAGCCGGTCGCCCTCGACGCGCGGCGTGAACTGCCCCTCGCGCGCGGGCACGACGTCCAGGTGGCCGTGCAGGATCACCGTCGGCCCGTGCTCGGGGCCGACGTCCGCGAGCACGACGGGCAGCCCGTCGAAGTCGCGGTCGGTGACGGCGATCTCGCGCGACTCCAGCCAGCCTTTGACGAAGCCGGCGGCGGCGCGGACCTGCTCGACCTCCGAGGTGTCGTAGCCGATCAGCCGCTCGGCCAGCACGCGGACGTCCATCGCGGACAGGATAGGGTCCGGTCCCGATGGCCGGACGCATCGTGCTCTTCGGCGCCACGGGCTACACGGGCGATCTCACCGCGCGCGTGCTGGTGGCGCGCGGGGCGCAGCCCGTGCTCGCCGCGCGCAGCGAGGCGCGCGTGCGCGCGCTCGCCGAGGAGCTCGGCGGGCTGGAGTGGGCCCTCGCCGACGTCGCGCGGCCCGAGACGGTCCGCGCGCTGGTCGGCGACGGCGACGTCCTGCTCTCCACGGTCGGCCCGTTCGCCCGCTGGGGCGATCCCGCCGTCGAGGCCGCGATCGCCGCCGGCGCGCACTACGTCGACTCCACGGGCGAGCCGCCGTTCATCCGCCGCGTCTTCGAGCACTACGGGCCGCGCGCGCAGGCGGCAGGCAGCGCGCTCGTGACCGCGCTCGGCTACGACTGGACGCCCGGCAACCTCGCCGGCGCGCTCGCGCTGCGCGATGCGGGCGCGGCCGCGACGCGCGTGCGCATCGGCTACTTCATGACCGGCTCGGCGGGCAGCGACGGGATGAGCGGCGGGACCCGCGCCTCCGCGACCGGCGCGCTGCTCGAGCCGTCCTTCGCCTGGCGCGGCGGCCGGTTGGTGACCGAGCGCGGCGGCAAGCGCATGCACGCGTTCGAGGCGCGGCCCGGCAAGCGCCTGCAGGCGATCTCGGTCGGCTCGAGCGAGCACTTCGCGCTGCCCGCCGTCCATCCGGGGCTGCGCGAGGTCGGCGTCTACCTCGGCTGGTTCGGGCCGGCGTCGCGCGGCGTGCAGGCGTTCTCGCTGGCCACCGCGGCGATCACGAAGCTGCCGGGCGCTCGCGGCGCGTTGCAGGCGCTGTCCGCCAGGGCCGTCAAGGGATCGACGGGCGGCCCGGACGCGGCGGCCCGCGCAACGACCGGCTCGCTGATTTTCGCCGAGGCGCTCGACGACGCCGGGACCGTGCTCGCGAGCGTCCGCCTGGAGGGCGCCAACGGCTACGACTTCACGGCCGGGATGCTCGCGTGGGGCGCCCAGCAGCTCGCGGCCGGCGCCGTCCGTGACGCGGGCGCGCTCGGCCCGGTCGGCGCCTTCGGCCTCGACGCGCTCGAGGCGGGCGCCGCCGAGGCCGGCATCCACCGCGCCTGAGCTCCGAACGTCCCGTTCAGCGGTCGCGCGCGCTGCGCGCGTGCGCGACGGCGGCCGCCGCGCCCTGCGTCCACGGCTCGCCGTGGCCGAAGTAGAGCGTCTGCGCGCCGGTCTCCTCGATCGCCGCCAGCGACTCCCGCGCCTGCTCCGTCGAGAAGTTGAACTCGACGGGCGGCAGGATCGGCCCCTGCGCGCCCGTGATCGTGCTCCAGCCGACGAGCGCGTCGCCGGTGAAGAGCGCGCCTTCGGCAGCCACGTGCAGCGAGACGTGGCCCGGCGAGTGCCCCGGCGTCGGCACCGCGACGGGGCGCCCCGGCACGTCGAGCTGCGCGCCGCCGGAGAACGTCACGACCTCGCGCACCTTCGGCGGCTTCGCGCCGCCGTTGCGCACGATGTGGCCGACGACGCGCCGCGCCGTGCGGTAGCGCAGCAGGGCCGGCACGAAGTTCGCCTCGGTCTTCGGCGCCTTGCCGGTCGTGGCCTGCGGCCGCTCCCCCTCGTGGACGTGCACCGGGATGCCACGCTCGTCCTGGAGGATCGCGGCGAAGCCGACGTGGTCGATGTGCGCGTGCGTCAGCACGATCGCCTCGACGTCCTCGATCGAGCGGCCGATCGCCCTGAGCTCCTCGTCCACGCCCGGCCGGTAGCCCGGCAGGCCGGCGTCCACGATCGTCACACGACCGCCCTCCTCGAGCAGGTACCAGTTGACGATGTCGGTGCCGGCGCGCTTGATCACGCGCGCCAGCCTATCCGCGCCGCCCTACCCGGACTCGGCGATGCGCAGGAACGCCTCGGCGCGGCGCTTGTCACGCTCGGCCAGGCGCCGCTCCTCGGAGCCCTCGTCGGCGCGCCCGAGCGTGTCCTCGGCGCGGCGCAGGCGGTCGCGCAGGTCGGAGACGTCGAGCTCGCCCGGCGCAAGCGCCTCCTCCACGAGCACGAGCACGTGGTTGTCGCCGACCTGGATGTAGCCCTCGCCCTGCGCGAAGCGCTCGACCTCCGCGTCGCTGCGGTACAGGCGCAGCTCCGTCGGGTCGAGCAGGCCGAGCAGCGGCTGATGGTTGGCGAGCACGCCGATCGACCCCACGGTCGTGCGCGTGGAGACCATCTCGACCTCGTCGTCGAAGACCTGGCCCTCGGGGGTCAGGACCTCGACGCGGAACTTCGTGCGCGCCACCCGCTCAGCCCTTGTTCGCGGCCTCGAGGACCGAGTCGATCGAGCCCTTCAGGAAGAACGCCGACTCCGGCAGCTCGTCGTGCTGGCCGTCGAGCACCTCGCGGAACGAGCGCACCGTCTCGCCGATCGGCACGTACACGCCCGGCGTGCCGGTGAACTGCTCGGCGACGTGGAACGGCTGCGAGAGGAAGCGCTCGATCTTGCGTGCGCGCTGGACGGTGATCTTGTCCTCGTCGGAGAGCTCGTCGACGCCGAGGATCGCGATGATGTCCTGCAGCTCGCGGTAGCGCTGGAGCGTCTCCTTGACCTCCGTGGCGACGCGGTAGTGCTCCTCGCCCACGATCTCCGGCTTGAGGATCGTCGAGGTCGAGTCGAGCGGGTCGACCGCCGGGTAGATCCCCTTCTCCGCGATCGAGCGCGACAGCGTCGTCGTGGCGTTGAGGTGCGCGAACACCGACGCCGGCGCCGGGTCCGTCAGGTCGTCCGCCGGCACGTAGATGGCCTGGATCGAGGTGACCGACCCCTGGCGCGTCGAGGTGATCCGCTCCTGAAGCTGGCCCATCTCGGTCTGGAGCGTCGGCTGGTAGCCCACCTGCGAGGGCATGCGCCCGAGCAGGGCCGAGACCTCCGAGCCCGCCTGCACGAAGCGGAAGATGTTGTCGATGAAGAGCAGCACGTCCTGGCCCTGCTCGCGGAAGTACTCCGCCATCGTCAGGCCCGACAGCGCGACGCGCATGCGCGCGCCCGGGGGCTCGTTCATCTGGCCGAAGACGAGCATCGTCTTGTCGATGACGCCCGACTCCTTCATCTCGAGCCAGAGGTCGTTGCCCTCGCGCGAGCGCTCCCCGACCCCGCAGAACGCGGACAGGCCGCCGTGCTCCTGCGCGAGGTTGTGGATCAGCTCCTGGATGATCACCGTCTTGCCGACGCCGGCGCCGCCGAAGAGGCCGACCTTGCCGCCCTTGGCGTAGGGCGCGAGCAGGTCGACGACCTTGATGCCGGTCTCGAACATCTCGGTCGTCGGCGTCAGGTCCTCGACGTCCGGCGCGGGCCGGTGGATCGGCCAGCGCTCCTTGACCTCGATCTCCGGGCCGTTGTCGATCGTCTCGCCGAGCAGGTTGAAGATGCGCCCGAGCGTGACCTCGCCGACCGGCACCGTGATCGGCTGTCCGGTGTCGACGACCTCGGTCCCGCGCGCGAGCCCGTCGGTCGTGTCCATCGCGACGGCGCGGACGCGGTCGTCGCCGAGGTGCTGCTGCACCTCGCAGACGAGCGTCAGCCCGGTGCCGGCGCTGACCTCGGACTCCTCGGGGTTGGACTCGCGGTGCACGACGATCGCCGTGTTGATCTCCGGCAGCTCGTCCGGGAAGACGGCCTCGATCACGACGCCCTGGATCTCCACGATCCGGCCGACGTTGCGCTTCTCGGTGGTGGTGTTCTCAGCGGTGGCAGCCATGTTCGGTTCTCGTTTCTAGGTCAGCGCCTCGGCGCCGGCGACGACTTCCATGATCTCCTGCGTGATCTCCGCCTGGCGGGCGCGGTTCATCTCGAGCGTCAGGTCGTCGATGACCGTCAGCGCGTTCTCGGAGGCGTTGCGCATCGCGGTCATGCG
>DASTWP010000038.1:0-17552 GCA_035765835.1 Solirubrobacteraceae bacterium | reverse complement strand
GGGCACGGCGGCGGTGAAGCAGGACGAGCGCGCGCCGTTCGTGCAGGCCCTCGAGCGCGCGCGCGTGGGCGCGTACCCGCCCGGGGAGTTCGCCGGGCAGGAGAGCTTCATGGGCGCGGGGGAGATCCTCGAGCTCGCGCGCCGCGCCGGCGTCGGGCCGGGCGTCTGCGTGCTCGACCTCTGCTGCGGGGTGGCGGGGCCCGGCTGCCTGATCGCGCGCGAGCTGGGCTGCGACTACCTGGGGGTCGATGCGAGCGCGAGCGCCGTGGCGATCGCGCGCGAGCGCGCGGCCGGGCTGCCGTGCCGCTTCGAGGTCGCCCGGATCCCGCCCGTGCCTGCGGGCACGTTCGAGGTGGTGCTGCTGCTCGAGACGATGCTCGCCTTCCCCGACAAGGCGGCGCTGCTGCGCGAGGTCGCCGGCGTGCTGCGGACCGGCGGGCGCTTCGCCTTCACGCTCGAGGAGGGCCCGCCGCTCACCGCGGCGGAGCGGGCGCGCATGCCCGACGCCGACACCGTCTGGCCGGCCCCGCGGGCGGAGATGCTCGCGGCGCTCCGGCAGGCCGGGCTGGCGGTCCGCCGGCAGGAGGACCGCACCCGCGCGCACCTGGTCGTGGCAGAGGCGCTGACCGCGGCGTTCTCCGCCGACGCCGCCGCCATCGCCGCGCAGATCGGGCGCCAGGCGCTCGCGGAGCTGCTGGCGGCCCACGAGCTCTGGGTCGAGTGGATGCGCAGCGGGCGCGTGCGCAAGCTCGCCTTCGTCGCCGAGAAGGCGCCGGAGGCCATCGTGCAGTCGGGATAGCATCGCGGGCCGCATGGTCGAGGTCCGCGAAGAGGTGGTTCCGCGCTGGGTCTTCCGGTTGCCCGGCGGCGGCCCCGACGGCGTGCTGCGAAGGCGCGGCGGCGTGCTGGAGCGGCTGCTGCACGCCGGCGGGGAGCCGGTGGTGGTGCGCGTCGCGCAGACGGCGCGCGACCGCGTGCTGCTCGGCGCGCAGGCCGCGCACGAGCCGGCGGCGCGCCACGGCATCGCGCGGATGCGCTTCGCGCTCGGCCTCGACGACGACCTGCGGCCCTTCCACGACGCCTTTCGCGACGATCCGCTGATCGGCGCCTCGGTCCGCGCGCGGCCGCATCTGCGGCCCTGGCGCCGGCCGGAGCCGTTCGAGGCGCTCGCGTGGGCGGTCTGCGAGCAGCTGATCGAGTTCGAGCGCGCGGTCGAGATCGAGCGCCGGATCGTGCGCCGCCTCGGCCGCCGCTGCGAGGCCACGGGCCTGCGCGACCTGCCGACACCGCAGCGGCTGGCGGGGACCAGCCCGGCGCTGCTGCAGTCGATGGACCTCGCGGCCGGCCGCGCGCTCGCGCTGCGCCGCGCCGCGCGCGAGGTCGCGGCCGGCCGCGCCGACCTGCACGCGCCCGAGCACGAGCGCGCGTGGCGGCGCCTGCGCGCGATCCCCGGGATCGGCTCGTGGACGGTCGACGTGCTCGCGTTCCTCGGCCAGGGCCGCCACGACCGCCTGCCCGCAGGCGATCTCGCGTTCCGCAAGCTCGTCGGGCGGATCGCGAGCGGCGGCGATCCGCGGGCGCGGGCGAGCGAGGAGGAGGTGCGCGCCTTCTTCGCGCCCTACGGCGCGTGGGCCGGTCTCGCCGGCCTGCACGCGCTGGGCGGCGGCGCGAAGGCCCTCACTGCGCCGGCTGCGACTGCGAGCCCTGCCCGGGCAGGAACTCGTCGGTCATCGCCCCCGCCGCGTCTGGCGGCTGCTTGAGGATCCCGTTGCGGAACAGCCACCGGCCGTAGGCGTCCCACTGCGCCGGGCCCATCCAGCCGAACGGCTTGGAGGAGTCGGCGGGGAAGAAGACCGGCAGCGTCGCGCGCACGCTCGCGAGCTGGAGCTTCGGGTCGAGGTCCTTGTTGGCCTTCAGCAGCGGCTGCACGCCGGCCTGCGGGTTCGCCTTCAGCGCCCGGTAGCCCTCCGAGAGCGCCTGCATGAAGCGCCGGATCATCTCGCCGTGGTCGTGGGCGGTGGCGACGCGCGCGACGACGATCAGCTCGTCGTAGGTCGGGACGCCCGCGTTCTCCATGCGGATGATCGTCGGGCTCTTGTGGGCCAGGCGCAGCTGCACACCCTCGTAGTTCCAGAAGCCGCCGAGCGTCGCGTCCACGCGCTTGGAGAGCATCGCCGGCACGAGGTTGAAGCCGACGTTGACCTCCTTGACGCTCGACGGCGGCACGCCCGCGTGGTCCTCGATCGTGTGCAGGTACGCGGACTGGTAGGGGATGCCGGCGGTGCCGACCGTCTTGTGCGCGAGCGAGGCCGCGCTGTGCACCTTCGAGCCCTTGATCGCGATGATCGACGTCAGCGGCTTCTGCACGATCGCGCCGACGCTGACGAGCTTCGCGCCGCGCTCGCGCGCGAGCAGCAGCTCGGGCTCGTAGGAGATCGCGAGGTCCACGCGCCCGGCCTCGAGCAGCTTCAGCGGCGAGGCGGGGTCGGACGGCGTCTGCACGTGCAGGTCGATCCCCGCCTTCGCGAAGGACCCGTTCGCCATCGCGGCGTAGATGCCGGCGTGGTCGGCGTTCGGGAAGAAGTCGAGCATCAGGCTCACGGGCCGCTGCCTGGGCGCGGCGGTCGGCTCCGTGCGCTCGCCGCAGGCGGCGAGGGTCGCGGCTGCGGCGACGGCGAGGGCTGCTGCCAGCAGGCGTCGTCTCACGGGCGGGTGCGTCCTTCCGGTCGGGGGATCCAGGTCACGAGCCGGCGCTCGGCGAGCGTGAGCGCGGCGAACAGCAGGACGGCGAACGCCGCCAGCAGGACGACCGCGGCGTAGGCGCGCGCGGTCTCGAGCTGCGGGATCGCCTGCAGCATCAGGTGGCCGAGGCCGTCGCTCGATCCGGCGTACTCCGCGAAGACCGCGCCGATCACGGCGACGGCGACGGCGATCTTCGCGCCGCTCAGCGCAGCGGGCGCAGCGGCGGGCATCTCGGCGAAGCGGAACGCCTGAAGGCGCGAGGCGTCGAGCGTGCGCAGCAGCTTGAGCTGGTCGGGGTCCACCCCGGCGAGCGCGTCGAGCGTCGTCACGACGACGGGGAAGAAGCAGACGAGGGTGATGATCAGGAGCTTCGGCGTGATCCCGAAGCCGAACCAGACGAGCAGCAGCGGCGCGACGATCACGATCGGCACGGCCTGCGAGCCGACGAGCAGCGGGTAGACGCCGCGGCGGATCGGGCGCCAGAAGTGGATCGCGACAGCGAGCGCGAAGCCGACCGCGAGCGCGAGCAGCACGCCGAGCCCCACCTCCTCCGCGGTGACGAGCAGGTTGTGCCAGAGCAGCGAGCGGTCGTCCCAGAGCGCGCTCGCGACCTGGTCGGGCGCGGGCAGCACGAAGCTGTCGATGCCGCTCAGGCGCGCGTAGGCCTCCCAGCCGCCGAGCAGCACGATCACGATGCCGGCGGCGATCACGGCGCGCCGAGGTCCCTGAGCGCGCGCTCGCGCAGCGCGACGATCTCCGGATCGGCGGCGTCGCGCGGGCGCGGCTGCTCGATCGTCAGCTCCGCGATCACGTGGCCGGGGCGCGGCGAGAGCACGAGCACGCGATCGGCGAGCACGACCGCCTCCTCGACGTCGTGCGTGACGAACAGCACCGTGCGCGGCTGCTGGGCGAGCGCCCCGGCGAGCCACGCGCGCATCTCCCGGCGCGTGAGCGCGTCGAGCGAGGCGAACGGCTCGTCGAGGCAGAGCACGGGCTTGCCGGACAGCAGCGTGCGCAGGAAGGCGACGCGCTGGCGCATGCCGCCGCTGAGCTCGCCCGGCCGCGCGCGCTCGAAGCCCTCCAGGCCGAAGGCGGCGAACAGCGGATGCGCCCGCGCGCGCGCCTGCTCGCGCGAGGCGCCGGCCAGGCGCGGCGCGAGGGCGGCGTTGTCGATCGCGCTCAGCCACGGGAGCAGCTGGTCGCGCTGGGGCATCAGCACGGCGGGGTCGCTGCGCACGGCGCCGGCGTCGGGCCGCTGCAGGCCGCAGACCAGCTCGAGCAGCGTCGTCTTGCCGCAGCCGCTCGGGCCGACGAGCGCGACGATCTCGCCGGGCCGGGCGCGCAGCGAGACGTCCGCGAGCGCAGCGACGGCCGCCCCGCCACGCCGGCGCGCGGGGAAGGTGCGCGAGACGCCGGCGAGATCGACCTCACCGGGCCCAACAACGTTTCGAGGCTCCTGCACAGGAGCCTCGAGCCTCGTCGCCATCGCTCCCTCCGCGGGCATTACCCCACAGGTTCGAAGGGTCGGTACCGGAACGGGCACCCTCTCAGCCGGCCTCCGCCAGCCCCCCTGTTGTCACGTGCACCCCATGCTATCGCGGCGGATGCGCGTGCACATAAGCATCACATCCGTGTACAACGTCGCGCGCGTCGCCGGGGCCGGCGGCACGCGCGTGCGCTCAGCGCGCGATCGGGCGTGCGAGCGCCTTGACGAACTCCTCGAGCTGGCCGGTCGTCCAGCACTCGAAGGCCTCGCAGTACTGCTCGTAGGCGGCGATGACCGAGTCGCCGTAGTTCCAGTACAGGCGCGGCTCGGGGTTCAGCCAGAACGTGCGCCCGGCCTTCTCGGCGATCTGCGCGAAGACGTCGGCCCGCGGGTCGCGGCCGTTGGTGCGCGCGTCGCCGAGCACGATCACCGTCGCGCGCGGGTGCAGGTCGTCCTCGACGAGCGTCGCGAACTCCGACCACACGCGCCCGTAGTCGGTGTAGCCGCTGATGTCCGCCACGCCGGCGTCGCGGCCGATCGCCTCGCTCACCGCCTTGAAGTCGCGCTCGCGGGCGAAGACGTCGGTGACCTCGGAGATCCGCTCGATGAACACGAACGAGCGCATCTTGCGAAACGAGTCGTGCAGCGCGTGCAGCACGCTCAGGAAGAACACGGAGGCGCTCGTCACGCTCGTGGACACGTCGCAGAGCACGTAGATCTCCGGCCGCCGCGGCCGGATCGGGCGCTCCTTGATGACGACCGGCACGCCGCCGGTCTGCAGCGAGGCGCGCATCGTCTTGCGGAAGTCGACGTGGTGGCGGCGCTTGCGCCCGCGGCTCTCCTGGCCCTGCGTCTTCAGCCGGCGCTTGAGCTGTGCGACGACGCGGTGCACGGCGGCGAGGTCCTGCAGCGGCCCGCTCGGCAGCGCGCGGTCGAGCTCGTTCAGCGGCCGCGCCGGCGGCAGCGCCTCCGTGCGCTCGATCTGGCGGCGCTCGAGCTCCGCGCGCAGGAGTGCCTCGAAGCGGCGGATCTGCTCGCGCGGCAGGCCCTCGGCGCGGGGGTCGTCCGGCGGGAGGTCGGGCTGCGCCTCGGCGCGCAGCCCGAGCGAGCGCCGGATGCGCTGCACGTCGACGCCGATCACGCCGCTGCCCTCGCCCTGGCGGCCGAAGGCGGCGATCGCCAGGCGCGCCAGGTCGCGCATCCGCCCCTCGTCGCCCGCGCGCAGCGCGTCGGCGATCGCGCGGCGCAGCGTCTCGAGGTTCAGCTCCGCGCCCTCGACGTCCATGCCCCCGCCCTCGCGGATGCCCTCGCGCACGGCGGCCATCTCGGCGGCCCGGAAGAAGAAGCGGTCGAAGACGAGGTCGAAGACGCGCCGGTCCTCCTGCGACTTCGCGAGCGTCGTCGCGAGCGCCTCCTTGAAGTCCGCCGGCGACGTCCACGGCACCTCCGGCAGCACGGCGAGCGCATCCAGCAGCTCGCTCGTCCCGACCGCGACGCCCTCGCCGCGCAGCTCCTCGCCGAACTCGAGCACGCGCGCGGCCATGCCCTCCGGTGCGTCGCCGGCGGTCCCGCCGCCGTACAGCGCCGCGCGCCGCGCGCTCGCGGGCGACCTAGCGGGCGGCCGCAGCGTCACCGAGGGATCCCTCGGCCAGCCCGAGCTTCACCCCGACGCGCTCGGCGACGACGTCGAGATCGGTGCGGTGCTGGACGATGATCGACATCGTCTCGGTGAACGTGCGCGCGTCGATGTCGCTCGCGCCGAGCAGCAGCAGCGCGCGCGCCCAGTCGATCGACTCGGCGATCGACGGCGGCTTCTTCAGATCGAGCTCGCGCACCATCGCGATGACCTCCACGAGCTTGCGCGCGAGCGCGTCGTCGAGCTCCGGCGTGTGCAGCTTGACGATCTCGAGCTCGTGCTCCAGCGAGGGGTAGTCGAGCCAGAGGTAGAGGCAGCGGCGCTTCAGCGCCTCGGTCAGCTCGCGCGTGTTGTTCGAGGTCAGCAGCACGATCGGCTGCGTGCGCGCCTCGATCCGCCCGAGCTCCGGGATCGAGATCTGGAAGTCCGAGAGCAGCTCGAGCAGCATCGCCTCGAACTCCTGGTCGGTCTTGTCGATCTCGTCGATCAGCAGCACGACCGGCTCCTCGGCCGCGATCGCGCTCATCAGCGGGCGCTCGAGCAGGAACTCCTCGCCGAAGATGTCGTCCTGGACCTCGTCCCAGCCGGTGCCGCTGGCCTCGGCCTGGATCCGCAGCAGCTGCTTGCGGTAGTTCCACTCGTAGAGCGCCTTGGCCTCGTCGAGGCCCTCGTAGCACTGCAGGCGCACGAGCTTGCGCTCCATGAACGCCGCGAGCGCCTTCGCGAGCTCGGTCTTGCCGACGCCGGCGGGCCCCTCGACGAGGATCGGCTTGCCGAGCTTGGCGGCGAGATAGGACACCAGGGCCGTCGACTCGCCCGGCAGGTAGCCCACCTTGCGCAGGCCCTCGGCGACGTCCTGCACTGACGCGGGTGACGCGGGCATGGGACCGGGAATGATAGGTATGGCCGCGTGGCGCCCATTGCCCGCGGGTTGCATTCCGCCTTCTTCTACAACCCGCACCCCGACTTCGGTGCGAGCCCGACGCCGTTCGTGATCCTGATGGTGGGCGGGTTCGCGATCGCCGTCTTCGGCCACATCATCAAGGCCAAGAGCCTCGTGGCGCTCGGGATCGGGTTGGTCTTCCTCGCCACGTTCCTGCTGCCGCTGGCGACGAACGTGCTCAAGAGCTCGCAGTAGCCACGCGATCGGCGGCGAGCGCCTCGAGCGCGTCCGCGGCGCGCGCCGCGCCGCCGGCGGCGGCGAACGCGGCGGCGATCCGCCGCGCGCCGTCGCGCTTGGTGCGCGCCGCGGCGACGGCTGCACGCAGGCGGTCGGCCCGCAGCCGTGTCGCGCTCAGCCTCACGCCCGCGTCGCACACCTGCACCCGCCGTGCGACCTCGAACTGGTCGCGCCCGAACGGCACGGCGACGACCGGCACGCCGGCCGCCAGCGCCTTCTGCGTGATCCCCATGCCGGCGTGGCAGACCACGCACTCGGCGCGCGCGAGCAGCGGCGCGTGGGGGAGGAAGCGCTCGACGCGCGCGTTCGGCGCGCCCGGCACGCTCGCGGGGTCTACGCCCGCCGTCGTCACGACGACGGCGACGTCCTCGCCCGCGAGCGCCTGCACGGCCGTGACGGCGAGCTTCCCGTCGTCCTGGAACTCGCTCGAGCACGTGACGAGCACGAGCGGGCGGTCGATCTGCTCGAGCCACGCCGGCGCATCGCCCGGCGGGTCCCACGCGCCGGGCCCGACCATGCGCACGCGCTCGGGCCAGTCGGAGCGCGGGTACTCGAACGGGAACGCCGTGTAGGCGAGCGTCAGCGGCGCCCACTCGGCGTACATGTGGTGGCCGTCGGGCGGCAGCGGCGAGAGGCCGTGCTGCGCGCGCAGCTCGTTGAGCGGGCTCACGACCATCCGCTCGAGCGGCCCCAGGACGACGGCGCGCAGCAGCGCGTCGCGCGCGCGGCCGGCGGCGCCCGGCCGCGGCGCGACGCCGAGCCCGTACGGTGGCGCCTCCCGCGAGCGCAGCGGCAGCGGGAAGTGCGCGATGAACGCCCACGGCAGCCCGGACAGCTCGCCCGCCACGGCCGCGCCCCATGCGGTCGAGTCCAGCAGCAGCACGTCCGGCGACTGCTCGGCGACCGCGCCGCGCAGATCCTCGAGCTCGATCGGCGCGCGCGCCGCGAAGCTGCGCGCGTCGCGGCGGATGGCGCCGACCGGGGTGCGCGCGGCGTAGTCGTCGTGCGGGACCTCGCGGATGCGCCGGTCGACGGGCCCGGCGTCCAGGCCCAGCGCGCGCAGCAGCTCGACGTCCTCCGCACGCGTGCGCACGCTCACGTCGTGGCCGCGCTCGGCGAGCTCGAGCAGCGTCGGCATCGTGGGGTAGAGATGGCCCCGCTCCGGCGAGGTGTAGGCAAGGACGCGCATCAGCGGGCCTCCAGGCGGCGGAGCATGTCCTCGAGCGCGCGGCGCGCCGCCTCGACGCCGAGCCCGAGGTCCCGGCGCAGCAGGTGCCAGGCATAGACGTCCGTCGTCACGATCAGCTGCGCGCGCAGGCGCGCGCGCGCCGCGCCGCGCCGCGCCCGCAGCCACGGCGCGAAGACGCGCTCGACCCACTCGTGGTGCAGCGCGCGGCCCGCGTCCGCGATCCGCCGCAGCGCCGGCGAGCGCTCCTCCTGGAAGAGCATCTTCATCGTCGCCTCGCCCCAGCGCTCGTAGTCCTCGAGCAGCACGCGCACCGCGGCGGGCACGTCGCCCGCGGGCGTGCTCGCCCGCAGCGCGCCCACGGACGCGAGCTCCGCGTCGGCGACGGCGTCCAGCAGCGCGTCGCGCGAGCCGAAGTGGCGCAGCAGCGTCTGCTTCGTGACGCCCGCGCGCGCTGCGACGTCCTCGAGCGAGGTCTCGTCGAGGTAGCGCTCGCCCCACAGCTCGAGCGCAGCGTCGAGGATCCGCCGGCGCGTCGCGGCGACGGAGTCGGCGCGGGCGCCCATCCGGTACTCGCGCGTTTTCATCACACCGCACGGTAACATGAAATCAGGAGGGCGCGCAAGGGGTAGTAGGAGCGCCCATGGCCGCCACCACGCAGCGCGTCTCCAGCTTCTCCAAGGCCCTCGTGCTCGGAGAGATCCACGAGGACCTCGTCTTCCCCTACCCGATCCCCGGCGAGGAGGAGGGCGCGAAGGTCCGCGACCTCGTCCGCCGCTTCCGCGACTTCGCCGCCGAGCACATCGACCCGCGCAAGATCGACGAGGAGCGCTGGATCCCCGACGAGGTCTACCTGCGCCTGGGCGAGCTCGGCCTCATGGGCCTCTACGTGCCCGAGCGCTACGGCGGCCAGGGCCTCTCGCAGACCGGCTACGCGCGCGTCTTCGAGGGCATCGGCCAGGCCGACGGGTCGCTGACCGTCGGCATGGGCGTGCACCAGTCGATCGGGATGAAGGGCATCGTCCTCTACGGCAGCGACGAGCAGAAGGAGCGCTTCCTGCCCGACCTCGTCGCGGGCCGCAAGCTCGCCGGCTTCGCGCTCACCGAGCCCGGCGCCGGCAGCGACGCCTACAACATCTCCTCGCGCGCGGTGCAGCAGCCCGACGGCGCGTGGGTGCTCAACGGCGAGAAGCGCTGGATCGGCAACGGCGGGCGCGGCTCGGTCTTCTGCGTCTTCGCGCGCGCGGAGGTCGGCGGCAAGGACCGCCACATCGCGCTGATCCTCGAGAAGGGCATGCCCGGCTTCGAGCACGGCGAGCCCTACGACACGATGGGCCTGCGCGGCAACAACCTCTGCCCGCTGTACTTCAACGACGTGCGCGTGCCGCCCGAGAACGTGCTCGGCGAGCCGGGCGAGGGCTTCCACATCGCGATGCACGTGCTCAACAACGGGCGCATCTCGCTCGGCACCGGCGCGGTCGGCCTCGCCAAGCGGCTGATCGACCTGGCGATCGAGCACGTGACCGAGCGCCACCAGTTCGGCCGCCCGCTGGCCGACCTCGACATGGTCGAGGACAAGATCGGCTGGATGGTCGCCTACCTCTTCGGCCTGGAGTCGATGGCCTACCTGACGACCGGGCTGATCGACGCGGGCATCGAGGACTACTCGGTCGAGTCGGCGATGGCGAAGGTCGCGGGCACGGAGTTCGCGTGGTACCAGGCCAACCGCGCGCTCCAGCTCGCCGGCGGGATCGGCTACATGCGCGGCGAGCCCTACGAGCAGATCCTGCGCGACATCCGCATCTTCCCGATCTTCGAGGGCGCCAACGACGTGCTGCGCTCCTACATCGCGCTGACGGTGCTCAAGCCGCTGGGCGAGGAGCTCAGCGAGCTCGGCGACCTCTCGCTCGGCGACCCGATCGGCGCGATCGGCACGCTTGCCGAGTACGCGCTCGGGCGCGTCAGGCGCGAGCTGGCGCCGGAGCGGATCACGCGCGCGCACGAGGCGCTCGGCGGCCTCGCCGACCCGGTCGCCGACCAGGTCAAGCGGCTGCGCTCGAGCGGCGAGGCGCTGCTGCGCAAGCACGGCCACGGGATCGTCGAGCAGGGCATGTCGCACCGCCGCCTGTCGGACGCGCTGATGGACGTCTACGCGCAGATCGCGGTGATCTCGCGGGTGACCAGCATCTTCGACGAGCAGGGCGTCGACGCCTCAGGGCAGGAGCGCTTCATCGCCGAGACGTTCTGCACGCGCGCGCAGGGCCGCGTGAACCGCTCGCTCGACGGGCTCGAGCGCAACGACGACGAGCGCATGCACTCGATCGCGCGGCTCGCCTACAAGCGCGGCGCCTACGGCTACGCGCTGTTCGAGGACTGAGGGCTGCTCGTGGTTGTCGGGTCGTCCTCGAAGGACAGCTGGCGCCCCCCGGCCTGCGGGCGCGGCCGTGACCGCGGCTTCGGCGCCTGCGGCGAGCCGTCCGCCCCCGGCGGCTCGGGCACGTGCGCATTGCGCAGGCGCCAGCCCGCGAGCGCCAGCGAGGCGGCCGCGACGAACGCGAGGAAGAAGCCCCATTCGATGCTGACCGGGTAGCCGCCGCCGTCCGGCCGCGAGAAGACGCGGTAGAAGAGCAGCACGGCGGCCCACGCGCCCGCGGCGGTGATCACGCTGCCGTCGCCGCCGGGCAGGTGGAAGCTGCGGCGCTCGGCGCGTGCGAACAGCATCACGAGCACGCCCGCCGCCACGAGGAAGATCGCGCCCTCGACGAACGAGACGTCGCCGAACGCGCTGATCGTGCGGGTGCGCAGCGCCTTGTCCTGGAGCCCGTACCAGGGCATGAACATCGTCACGAGCAGGCCGATCGCCGCCAGCGCCGCCAGGCGCTGCGGCGGCGCGAGCCGGACCCAGGCGGTGGCTATCCGCGTGGCGAAGCGCATCCTGGGGCCAGTGTAGATCCGGCGCCCGTCAGTCCGGCCGGTCGGCGACGGCCTCGAAGCGCACGCGCAGCTCGCCGTCGCGGAGGGTCGTCCCGGCGCGGCGGTGACCGGCGAGCGCCGGCGGCAGCGCCAGCGCCCGCTCGTGCCCGCCGGCGCGCACGAGCAGCTCGAGGCCGGCGTGCTCGAGCGAGACGTCGTCGCGGCCCACGAAGGGCAGCTCCAGCCGCAGCTCCGCCCCGTCGGGCCCGAGCGTCAGCTCCTGCGGCACGCGCTCGCGCAGCAGCGCCGCCGGGTCGGGCAGCGCATCGAGGTCGCGCACGACGGGCACCGCGCCGAAGTCCGGCAGGTCGCCCGCTCCGCTGAGCAGCACCGCATCGGCGAGCACGCCGAAGAGGCCCAGGCACGTCAGCGCGCGGCGTGCGTGCGCGATCGCCAGCGGGTCCGCGGTGGCGACCACGCGCGCCGACACGCGCTCGTGGTCGCGCAGCAGCTCGCCGGCGGCGATCGTCTCGCGCAGCACGCGCTGCGCGTCCTCCTCCGCAGGCGGGGTGCGCTCGAGCCAGCGCGAGGCGATCGCGGGCAGCGCGAGCATGCGCAGCGCCTGCTCGGTCGCCGGGCAGTCGACCACGAGGACGTCGAACGCGCCGGAGTCGTGGTGCGCGCGCAGCGCGGGCAGCGCCGCCAGCGCGTCGGCGCCGGGCGACTCGGCGATCCACAGCAGCGAGCCGGCGGCGGCAGGCTCGTCCCCCGGCTCGGTCCCGAGCAGGTGCGAGAGGTCGCGCGTCCCGTCGAGGGAGAGCAGCAGCGTCCGACGGCCGGCCGCCGCGCAGCGCCGCGCGGTGGCGAGGGCCAGCGCCGTCTTGCCGGCGCCGCCCTTCCCGGTGTGCAGGATGGTGCGGGGCGCCATCGCGGCGCAGCCTATTCTTGGGGGGTCATGCCGCGCCCGCGCCCGATCGTCCTGCTCGTCGCGCTGCTCGCCCTCGTGGCGGCGGCCGTCGCGGGCTGCGGGGGCTCGGGCGGGGGCTCGAGCGCGAGCGCGCAGGAGCTGCTCGCCGACACGTTCGGCAGTGGCGGCACCCACGTGCGCAGCGGCGATCTGAACGTCGCGCTGGACATCCGCGCCAACGGCTTCCAGACCTTCAAGGGCCCGCTGCACATCGCGCTCAGCGGGCCGTTCCAGACCGGCAAGCCCGGCGCGCTGCCGAAGTTCGACTTCGACCTCTCGTTCGGGTCGGCGGGGTCGAGCATCTCCGCCGGCGCGGTCTCGACGGGCTCGAAGGGCTATCTCAAGCTCGGCGGCCACGCCTACGTGCTGCCGGACTCGGCGTTCAGGTCGCTCGCGAAGGCGGGCTCGAACGGCAAGTCCTCGGGGATCAGCCTGAAGTCGCTGGGCATCGACCCGCGGCGCTGGGTGACGAACGTCGAGAAGCAGGGGGTCGAGACCGTCGCCGGCGCGCAGACGGTGCACCTGAGCGCGGGCATCGACGTCGGGCGGCTGCTGGGCGACGTCAACACCGTGCTCGGCAAGGCGACGGCGCTCGGCATCGGCGGCGCGACCGGCGGGGTGCCGAGCGGGCTCAGCGCGGCGACGCGCACGAAGATCTCGCGCTCGATCGATCAGGCGCACGTCGACATCTGGACCGGCAAGGACGACCACGCGCTGCGCCGGCTGCTGCTGAACGTGCACTTCGACGTGCCCTCCGACCTGCTGCCGAAGGGCTCGAGCGGCCAGAGCGGCACGGTCAAGCTGGACCTCTCGATCGCGAACCTCAACCAGCCGCAGCCGATCGGCGCGCCCGCGAACCCGCGCCCGCTCGCGGAGCTCACGACAGCACTCCAGCAGCTCGCCGTGCAGGCCCAGGGCGCAGCGGGCGGCACGGGCTCCGGCACGACGCCGGCGCCGTCCGGGGGCGGCTCGAAGTACGACAGCTGCGTCGCGAAGGCCGGCACCGACCTCGCGAAGATCCAGGCCTGCTCCAGCCTGCTCGGCCAGTAACGTCCGGCCCGAGTGGGCCGCTTCCTCACCTCGACGCAGGGCTGGCCGTACCTGCTGGTGCCGTTCATCCCCGTCGCCGCGGTGCTGGACATCGCCGGCGCCTCGCCGGTCGTCCTGTTCGCGACGTCCGCACTCGGCGTGATCCCGACCGCCGCGCTGATGGGGCGCGCGACCGAGGAGCTCGCGGAGCGCTCCGGACCGGGCATCGGCGGCCTGCTGAACGTGACCTTCGGCAACGCGCCGGAGCTGATCATCGCGCTGTTCGCGCTCGGCAAGGGGCTGCACGAGGTCGTCAAGGCATCGATCATCGGCTCGATCCTCGGCAACGTGCTGCTCGTGCTGGGCGCGGCGATGTTCATCGGCGGCCTCGGCCGCGACCGCCAGCGCTTCGACGCGACCGCCGCCTCCGCGCAGTCCTCGATGCTCGTGCTCGCGGTCGCCGCGATGGTGATGCCCGCGCTGTTCCAGCTGATCGACGGGCGCGGCCTGCCCGCCCCGGGCTCGGAGCGCATCAACTACGGCGGCACGGTCGAGTCGCTCTCCTACGCGATGGCCGGCGTGCTGATCGCCTCCTACCTGGCCGGGCTCGTCTTCTCGCTCGTGACCCACCGCGCGCTGTTCAACCCCCCGGTCGCAACCGAGGGGGAGATCGAGGTGGAGCGCGGCGCGCACGAGCCCTGGAGCGTGCGCAAGTCCGTCACCCTGCTCGCCCTCGCCGGCCTTGCGGTCGGCGGGATGAGCGAGATCCTCGTGGGCTCGATCTCCGAGACCGCGCACAAGGTGGGCCTCAGCGAGTTCTTCATCGGCGCGATCGTCGTGGCGATCGTGGGCAACGCGGCCGAGCACTGGGTCGCGGTGCTCGTCGCGCGCAAGGACAAGATGAACCTCGCGGTCAACATCGCGATCGGCTCCTCGGCGCAGGTGGCGCTGTTCGTCGCCCCGGTGCTGGTCCTCGCCTCGATCTTCATCGGCCCGCACCCGATGGCGCTCGTGCTGAACGGCTTCGAGCTCGGCGCGATCGTCCTCGCGGTCCTGATCGCCAACCAGGTCACGCAGGAGGGCGAGTCGACCTGGTACGAGGGCCTCCAGCTGCTCGCGGTCTACCTCGTGATCGCGATCACGTTCGCCGTGGCCTAGTGGCGTGAGTCGGAAGTTCGGGCGCAGGATGCGGGATGGATCGTCGTCCGTGGGCGCGGACGGCGACGAAGGCTGTGCTGGTGGCACAGGCGAGGAGGCGGCTGTGTCCAGGGGCGGCGAGCCGCCCGCAGGCTGCCCGCGAACTCACGAATCACGACACTAGACGTACACTCGAAGCGATGCCCGATCCCACGCGCACGGCCGTCGGAACCTGGAGCGGAGGGCGCTTCATGCGCTTCGGCGAGCCGCTCGAGGACGAGCGCCTGATGGCGCTGCTGCGCCCCGGCGAGGGCATCGGCACCGTGATGACCGCGGACGCCTACGGGGCCGGCGAGGCCGACGCGCTGCTCGGCCGCGCGCTCGAGGGCGTGCCGCGCGACTCCTACTGCCTGGTGGGCGCGATCGGGCACGACTTCTACGAGGGCGAGCGCCAGGGCGCCAAGGGCTTCCCGCGCTTCACCGATCCCTCGCTGCGCGGGCCCGACGGCTACGGCGACTACATCCGGATGGCCGCCGAGCGCTCGCTCGAGCGCCTCGGCGCCGGCGCCTTCGACCTGCTGCTGCTGCACAACCCCGACCGCACGGGCTACACCTCGCAGGCGGTGTGGGACGGCATGGCGGCGGTGCGCGACGCCGGCCTGACGCGGCTGCTCGGCGTGGCGCCGGGCCCCGCGAACGGCTTCACGCTCGACGTGATCGACTGCTTCGAGCGCTTCGGCGCGCTGATCGACTGGGCGATGGTGATCCTCAACCCGCTCGAGCCCTGGCCCGGCGAGCTCGTGCTGCCGGCCGCGCGCGAGCACGAGGTCAGGCTGATCACGCGGGTCGTCGACTACGGCGGCCTCTTCCACGACGACGTGCTCCCCGGCCATGCGTTCGCGCAGTTCGACCACCGCGCGTTCCGCCCCGCCGGCTGGGTCGAGGCGGGCCACGAGAAGCTCGAGCGCATGCGGCCGATCGCCGAACGGCACGGGCTGACGCTGCTCCAGCTCGCCTGCCTGTGGAACCTCGCGCACGAGCCCGTGGCGTGCGTCGCGCCGACGCTGATCGAGGAGCCGGGCGGCGCGAAGCCGATCGAGGCCAAGCGCGCGGAGCTCGCGGCGCTCCCGGTCGCCGACCCCTTCTCCTACGAGGAGGTCCTCGAGATCCGCGCCATCGGCGACAACACCGGCTGCATGGCGCTCAAGGGCGCCTCACCGCAGTTCGAGGGCGAGCCGCAGGCCGACCGCTGGGGCCTCGACGAGCCGCTCGCGGAGCTCGCGCGCCGCTGGTCGATCGACCCCGCGCGCGACCTCGCCCAGGCCGCCTGAGGCCCCGTCCGCGAAGGCGAGGACGCCGCCGCGCTCAGGCGCTGTCGCGTTCGATCTGGCGCCGGAACGAGTCCGACGGCACGACCGCGGCGCCGGCGCCGCGCGAGAGGTCCGCGAGCACGCGGTCGGAGGTGACGACGCGGATCTCCTGCGGCGCGCGGTCCGCGCCGAGCCGCCGCACGATCTCGTGGTCGGCGGCGTTCGCGCCGGGCCGCGGCGCGTGCGCGACCTCGACGACGCCCGAGACGATCGGCGGCGAGGGCCTGCGCTCGAAGACGACCGTCACGTCGTCGCCGGTCTCCGCGGCCCAGCGCTCGAGCAGATCCACGAGGCGGACCATCGCGGCGTGGCGGTCGCGCCACCAGCCGTCGGGCCGCGTGCCGATCACGTTCATGCCGTCGACGAGCCAGCGCACGGCGCGCGGCGGCGCGAGGAGCTAGAGCTCCTCGGGCTCCTCGTCGGGCTCGAGCTCCTCCTCGGGCTCCTCCTCGTCGTCCTCGCTGGCGGCGACGGCGCCGGACGGCCCGGGATGGTGGCGGACCTCGAAGCGCTCGACCGCCTCCTCGCGGGCGCGCTCGTCGATCGGCACCTCGTCGCCGATCAGGACCCAGTCGCCGCCTGCGCCCGGGTCCTCCTCGAAGAGCTCGCTGTCGAGCGCGACGGAGTCGTCCACGACGATCAGGACCTCGGTCTCGGGGTTGAAGTAGGTCCCCGGGCGGTTGAGGATGTCGTCGATCTCGAAGCGGCGGAAAGAGGCCATGTCGCGCGGTCTTGTACCCGACTTGGCGGCTCGGCGCTACCCCTGGCCGAGCTCGCGCACCTGGCGCTCGACCTCGGCGTCGACGTCGAGCGGGGGCTGCCCCCGGCGCGCGCGGCGCTCGTTGCGGGCCTCGACGAGCGAGCGGATCTCGGCGAGTAGCGCGGGGTCGATCGCCGGTCTCGTGAGCGCCGCGACCTCGGCCTCGACGTCGAGCGGGGCCTCGCCGCGACGCGCGCGGCGCTCGTTGCGCGCCCGCAGCATCTGCCGGATCTCCTCCTCGCGGACCGCGGCGCTGACGGGCGCCGCCGGCTCGGCCGCGGGCCGGTCCGAGCCGTCGCCGATCGACAGCCCGCCGCGCCCGATCTGGTCGTAGGCGCGGTTCGAGCCGACGGCGGCGATCACGGCGACGATCGCCGCGATCACGACGACGACGAACAGCACGATGCCGAAGGCGGTCTGCATGCTCCCTACAGTTTCGGCCCATGTGGCGCCGGTTGCGACGCAAGACGTTCGCCCCCCGCCGCCCGCTCGTCTTCCCCGAGCAGTGGGGGCTGATCCTCGTCACCGCCCTGTGCATCGCGGGCGGCTTCGTCGCGATCGCCCTGATCGTCCGCTAGCTCGGCTCTGGGCCGGGAACCGGGTGACCTCCGCCACGCGGTGGGGTACTCTCTGTCCACGGTTGACTGACCAGTCAATCGCCTCATTTTTCGCCGCCAAGGAGAACGAGAACCAGCAATGGTCGACTTCACGCTGACCGACGAGCAGAAGAACCTGCGCGAGCTCGCGCACGACTTCGCCGAGAAGGAGATCCGTCCCGTCGCCTGGGAGTACGACAAGGACGGCACCTGGCCCCAGGACGTCATCGAGAAGGCCTGGGAGGTCGGGCTCATGAACACCCACGTGCCCGAGGAGTACGGCGGGCCGGGGGCGTCCTACCTCGACGGCTGTCTCATCGAGGAGGAGCTCTCGTGGGGCTGCTCCGGCATCCAGACCTCGCTGGGCGCCAACGGCCTCGCGAGCGCGCCGGTGCTGCTCGCCGGCTCGGAGGAGACGAAGGCCAAGTACCTCGGCATGCTGACCGAGGCGCCGAAGCTCGCGTCCTTCTGCCTGACCGAGCCGAACGCCGGCTCGGACGTCTCGGGCATGCGCACGCGCGCCGTCAAGAAGGGCGACAAGTACGTCATC
>DASTWP010000037.1:0-2227 GCA_035765835.1 Solirubrobacteraceae bacterium | reverse complement strand
CCGCTGCGCATCCGCGCCGGCGGCGCCGAGCTCTCGTTCATCTCCACCGCCACGACCTTCGGCACGGCCACCGACGTGACCGTCGCCGAGCTGTCGATCGAGTCGTTCTTCCCGGCCGACGACGCGACCGCCCGCGCGCTGGCTCAGCCGCAGAACGCGATCAGCTCGCGCGCGACTCCGACCGGGTCGTCGTAGGCGATCAGGTAGCCCGCGCGGGTGAGCACCCGCAGCTGCGCGTCGGGCAGCAGGTCGAGCGCCTCCTCGGCGCCGAGCAGCGGGTGCAGCCGGTCCTCGTCGGCCCACAGCAGCAGCACGGGCATGTCGACGGACCGGTAGAGGTCGAGCAGCTCGCGGCGCGGGCCGGCGGGCCAGCGGCGTGCGAAGCGCGCCCACGAGCGCGCGAGGTTGACGTTGCCGCCGACGTCGGCAAAGGCATGGCGGACGAGGTCGCGCGCCGCCGGGTCGTGGCGCGCGCTCAGCTTGAGCCCGTAGCTCGGGCGGAACGCGACCCGCGCGCCGTGCGTGAGCGCGCGCCCGACGCCCGGGATCGAGCCCGTGCTCGCCACCGCGCGCCAGGCGTTCAGCCCCGCGCTGCGCGGCGCCGGCCGGTGCAGGCGGTTCGGGAGCAGCACGAGCTTGCCGGGGTTCAGCAGGCCGAGCTCGATCGCCCGCAGCAGGACCTCGGCGCCCATCGCGTGGCCGCCCACGAACGGTCGCGGGCCGCACGTCTCGTGGCAGAAGGCGGCCATCACCTCGGCGAACCAGTCCAGCGTGTACGGGTGGCGGGGGCGGTCCTCGGAGTCGCCGTGCAGCGGCATGTCCGGCAGCACGAGCCGGTAGCGGTGCGTGAGGGAGTCGACGATCGGCGCGTACTCGCGGTGGTTGAGCAGCGCGGAGTGCAGGAGCACCAGCCCCGGCCCGGCGCCGGCCTCGCGGTAGGCGACGCGGGCGCCGTCGCCGTGGTGGTAGAGGCGCAGCCTCATCCGCGCGCCTCGCCTGCCCGGATCCCGCGCGCGAGCGCCGCGCGCGCCGCCGGCGGTGCTCCGCCGACCACGCGTGCGCCCGCGAGCTCGACGTGGCGCACGAGCTCGTCCTGGATCCCCGCAGAGTGCCGCGCGCCCGCGCGCGCGGCGCCGATCAGGTAGCCGAGCTCCAGCGGCGCGCGCGCGTCGCCGTGCAGCGAGCGGTCGGCGAGGTCGTCGGCCGCGCTCGTGAGAGTCGCGCCGGCGTTCTGCAGGTCGGAGTCGCTGCGCGCGGCGGCCACGCACCGCGACAGCCGCGTCCCGCCGGGCAGCGCCACGCGCCCGGGGGCGCGCGCGAGCGCACGCTCGATCGCCTGCGCCGACTCTGCGCAGGCCTGGTCGAAGGGCGGGTCGCCGCGCCCGCAGGCCGCGATCGCCACCGCGGGGCAGACGAGCAGGGCGGCGAGCCGGAGCGCCATCCCCGGGATCGTAGAGTCGACGCGGTGCGCCGCTCGCCCCACGATCGCGAGATCCTGCGCCTCGCGCTGCCGGCCCTCGGCGCGCTGGCGGCCGAGCCGCTCTACCTGCTCGCCGACACCGCGATCGTCGGGCACCTGGGTACGCCACAGCTCGCGGCGCTGGCGCTCGCCGCGACCGTGCTCGGCGCGGTCGTCGCGATCTGCAACTTCCTGCAGTACGGCACGACCGCGCGCGTCGCGCGCCTGCACGGCGCCGGCGATGCCGAGGCGGCCGGGGCGATCGCTGCGCAGTCGCTGTGGATGTCGCTGGCCATCGGCGTGGCCGTGGCGGCGCTCGTCGCGGGCGTCGCGGGGCCGCTGATCGGCGTCGTCGGGGGTGGCGGACACGTGGCGGACCTCGCCGCGCGCTACCTGCGGCTGTCGGCGGGCGGCCTTCCCTGCGCGCTGATCGCGCTCGCCGGTGAGGGCTGGCTGCGCGGGATGGATCGCTTCGGCCGCGCGCTCGTGGTCGTCGTCGCGGCGAACGCCGCGAACGTGGCGCTCGAGCTGGTGCTGGTCTACGGCGCCGGCTGGGGGCTCGACGGCAGCGCGATCGGCACCGTCATCGCGCAGCTCGGCATGGGCGCGGCGTTCGCCTGGCTGCTGCTGCGTGCGCCGGCGGCGACGCGCCGGCCGTCGTGGAGGCTCACGCGGCCGCTGCTGCGCGTCGGCGGCCAGATCGCGATCCGCACGACGGCGCTGCTCGCGTGCTTCACGATCGCGAGCGCCGTCCTTGCCCGCGTCGGC
>DASTWP010000036.1:0-3690 GCA_035765835.1 Solirubrobacteraceae bacterium | reverse complement strand
GGTGATGGTGCCCGACGCGCAGCCGCGCTCCTACTACGGCCAGCCGGTCATCAAGGAGCCCGTGTGGACGCCGGAGATCCCGGTCTACTTCTTCACCGGCGGGCTGGCGGGCGCGTCCGCGGGCCTCGCGCTGATGGCCGGCGCGACGGGCAACGAGACGCTCGCGAAGCGCTCCTGGGCGATCGCGCTCGTGAACATCGGGGCGAGCCCGGCGCTGCTGATCTCCGACCTCGGGCGGCCGGCGCGCTTCCTGAACATGCTGCGGATGTTCAAGGTCACCTCGCCGATGAGCGTGGGGTCCTGGATCCTCAGCGCCAGCGGCGCGGCCACGGGGCTCGCGACGCTCAACGCCTGGACAGGGACGTTCCCGGTCGCCGGGCGGGCGGCGAAGGTCGCGGCGGGCGTGCTGGGGATGCCGCTGGCCACGTACACCGCGGCGCTGATCTCCAACACCGCGGTCCCGGTGTGGCATCAGGCGCGGTTCATGCTGCCGTTCGTGTTCGCGGGCAGTTCGGCCATGAGCGCCGGCGGGGCGGCGGCGATCCTGACGCCCGCGCGCGACGCGGCGCCGGCGCGGCGGCTGGCGCTGACGGGCGCCGTGGCCGCCGTGCTGAGCACGCAGGCGATGGAGCAGAAGCTCGGCGACCTCGGCGAGCCCTACAGCGAGAAGGCCGCCGGGACGCTCAAGCGCCTTGCGCTCGGCCTCACGGTCGCGGGGGCGGGCGTGATGGCCGCCGCGGGCCGGCGCCGCGCGGGCGCCGCCGCCGCCGGCGCGCTGATGCTCGCGGGCGCGGCGTGCGAGCGCTTCAGCGTCTTCCGCGCGGGCTTCCAGTCGGCCGCGGACCCGAAGTACACGGTCGGCCCGCAGCGCGAGCGCATCGCCGCCGGCCGCGGACACGGCGCGGTCGCGCGGGCCTAGCCCGGGTCCTGGCGCTCAGGGCTTCGCCTTTCGCGCGCCGCGGACGCGCGCATAGCGCCGCCAGAGCGCGCCGCGCAGCATGCGCTCCTCGTGGCCGAGCGTGCGGGCGCGGCGCGTGCGGCCGGCGAGGGCGGCGGCGAGACGTCTCGCCAGGCCGAGCGCGCCGCGGTCGCCGCGCGCGTAGCCGCGCAGCCCGCGCGCGTCGCAGCGTGCGATCAGCGCCTCGGCCAGGTGGCGGCGGGGGAGGAGCAGCTCCTCGTAGGAGCGCCGCCAGCGCTCCTGCCACGGCGCGCCGCTGCGCGCGAGGGCGCGCGGCGCGTGGCCGACGACGTTGCGCTCGTGCTGGACGTAGTCCTGGAGCGCGCGCTCGACGAAGACGACCTCGCCGCGCGCGCGCGCGACGAGCGCGATCCAGTGGTCGTGGTGCGCGTCCGGCCCCACCGGCTGCGGGAACGGGAGCACGAGGTCGAGCAGCTCGCGGCGGAAGAGCGACGCCGAGCCACTGACGGTGTTCGCGACGAGCAGGCGGGCGAGCGAGCCGGGACGGCCGTCGCGGTCGGTCCAGTACGTCGGCGAGCGCACAGTGCCGTCCGCCTCGACGATCCGCTGGTCACAGTAGGCGAGCATCGCGTCCGGCCGCGCCCGCAGCGCGGCGACGAGCACGGCGAGCTTGTCCGGGTCCCAGCGGTCGTCCTGGTCGCAGAGCGCCACGAACTCCGCCTCCGGCGGTACGAGCGCCAGCGCCCGCTCGAATGCTCCGTAGGGCCCGAGCCGGACGTCGAGGGGATGGACGGAGAACCGCGGGTCCCCGGCAACCGCCCCCTCGACGCCCTCGACCGCGGCCGGGGAGGAGTCATCCAGGATCACGCAGCCCCAGTCCGCGTGCGTCTGGGCGCGCAGCGAGGCCACCTGCGCGGCGAAGAGCTCGCCGGGCGGGTCGTACGTCGCCATCGCGATCGCCACCGAGCCGCGGCGCGGGGTGCTCGCCGGCGCGCGCACGCCGTCCACCAGTTCGAGCTCGCCCAGCGCCTCGCGCACGCCGCCACGCGCCTCGAGCCACACCGTCGCCCTTCCGCGCCCGTGCAAGGGGACCACGCCCCAGAACGCATCCCCGGGCGGCAGCCGGGTGGCGTCGAGCGGGTGTGGCGGGCCGTTGCCCGCGCGCAGCACACCACCGCGCAGCGCCACGCGCGAGCGGCCCCGCACCAGCAGGGCCGTCCCCGCCCCGACGGCGATCGATGCCGGAAGCGGCGGATCCGCGTACGTACTGGGGCGCGATTCCATGCGCGGATCCTGGCAAGGAGAGCGGCGTCGAACAGGCACATCGCGGCCGCGCATATGCCGAAAAACGCCTGGGTAGCGCATGGGATGAACCTCGAGGGACCGGTTTCGGCGCCATATCCCCCGCCCCGTCCCTCGACTGCCCCTCCCCACGGCCTGAGCGGTGAGCAGGCCGCCATGGAAGGGACCTTCGCGCCCGGCCTCGTGCCGGGCGCGTCGCGTTTCGCGCCCGGGAGGCGCGCTTCGTTGCAGGAGCCGCGCGGGGCTCCGTCGAATGGAAGCCCTGCCCATGAAGCGGACCGCGTCGACCACCGCGCCGCCTCCTCACGAGGCGAGCGGCCACCAGACCCTCTCTTCCTACATCCAGGCGCGCTTCGAGGACTTCTCCCGCTCGCAGAAGGACGTGGCGCAGTACATCGTCGACCATCTCGACGAGGTCGCCTTCCAGACGGCGGAGGAGCTCGCGCGCCGGGCCAACACCTCGAGCTCGACCGTCGTGCGCTTCTCGCAGGCGCTCGGCTTCGAGGGCTTCCCGGAGCTCCAGAGCAGCGCGCGCGAGGAGTACCGCCGCCGCGTCGCCGCCGGGCTGGAGAGCCGCCAGACGACGGCCGAGCCGCTCTTCTCGCTCGACCAGAGCGAGTTCGAGACCGCGATCGCGGCCGACCACGTCAACGTGGAGGAGACCGCGCGCAAGGTCTCGCGCTCGGACGTCGAGGCCGCGATCGACGCGATCGCGCAGGCGCGCCGCGTGCTGATCGCCGGCACCGACCAGATGGCGTTCTTCGCCAGCTACCTGCGTCATCTGCTGATGCTGCTCGACCTTCCGGCCGAGGTCGTCGCGAGCGCGTCGCAGGAGGCGCTCTCGAAGCTCGGGCGGATCGACGAGGAGACGCTCGTGATCGGCCTCTCGGCGGGCCGGCCCCACCCGCTCGTGCAGCGGGCGATGAAGCTCGCGCGCCACCGCAAGGCCAGGACGCTCGCGATCACCGACGCGACGCTCTCGGAGGTCGCCAAGCTCGCGCAGATGCGCCTCTACTACTCGTCCAACAGCCCCGCCTACGTGCGCTCGCACACGGCGCTGCTGAGCCTGATCCAGGCGCTTGCGTACGGCGTGTACAGCCGCGACGCCGAGCAGTACGCCGATCGGATCAAAGCGTTCCGGCTGAAGTAGAAGCGGACGGTCGCGGCCCTAGAATGGGCCGGACTATGCGCGACGAAGCGACGTTCCGGGTCAAGGCCGGGCTGGCCGAGATGCTCAAGGGCGGCGTCATCATGGACGTCGTCACGCCCGAGCAGGCGAAGATCGCCGAGGACGCCGGCGCGGCCGCCGTGATGGCGCTCGAGCGCGTGCCCGCCGACATCCGCCGCGACGGCGGCGTCGCCCGCATGAGCGACCCGGCGATGATCAAGGGCATCCAGGAGATCGTGACGATCCCCGTGATGGCGAAGGCGCGGATCGGCCACTTCGCCGAGGCGCAGGTGCTCGAGTC
>DASTWP010000035.1:0-16454 GCA_035765835.1 Solirubrobacteraceae bacterium | reverse complement strand
GAGGACGCGCGTGCCGCGTTCGCGGGCGTCCAGCCGCCGCGGCCGCAGACCGCGTTCGCGGTCGGCGGCAGTGCGGCTTCGGTCAGTTTGCTCTGCGGCGTGATGCTCGATCCGGCCGTGCTCGGGGCGGCGATCGCGCGCCTGACCGCCGGCCGGGCCGAGCGTGTCGCGGAGGAGCTCGGGCTGCACGCGCAGCGGGTGCGCATCCTGCCCGCGGGCCTGCTGCTGCTGCGCGAGGCCTGCGCGGCGTTCGGCGGCCCGCTCACCGTCGCCCGCGGCGGGCTGCGCGAGGGCGTCCTGCTCGGGCTCGCCGACGGGCGCGACGCGTAACCTCCGCGCCGTGAGCGACACCGCCGCGCCCGCGCCGCCGCTCCGCGAGCTCATCGCCGCCGCGAGCGTCCGCGCGCCCACGCGCGGGAATCGCAGGCTCGAGCGCCTGCTCGCCGCCGTCGACGGCGACCAGCAGGTCAAGGCCTGGTGGTACGCGGCGGGCGTCAACGCGAACCGCCTCGGCATGTCGGACCACTCGTGGGTCCACATCCAGATCGTCACGAACATCGCACTGCGCCTGGCGCGGCTTCTGTTCCGCCGCGGCGTCGTCCCGGCGACGGTGTCCGATCACGGGCTGAGCGAGCGCGACGCAGAGGTCGTGATCGCCGCCGCCGCGCTCTTCCACTGCGTCGGCATGTCGATCCACCGCACCGACCACGAGTCCTACTCGCTGTTCCTCACCGCCGACAAGCTCGGGGGCCTGCTCGCGGGGATCTACGAGGAGCCCGAGCGCTCGGTGATCGTCGCCGAGGCGATGCACGCGATCATCTCGCACCGCTCGCGCGGGGCGCCGTTCACGATCGAGGGCGCGATCGTGCGCGTCGCCGACGCGCTCGACATGGCCCGCGGCCGCTCGCGCGTGCCGTTCGAGGCAGGCCACACGAACATCCACTCGCTCTCGGCGTACGCGATCGAGGAGGTGACGATCTCCGCCGGCCGCGACAAGGCCGTGCGCGTCGAGATCGAGATGACCAACAGCGCCGGGATCTTCCAGGTCGACGAGGGCCTCGGGACGAAGCTGCGCGGCACGCCGCTCGAGCGCCACATCGAGGTGATCGCGCGGATCGAGGCCGAGCACGAGAAGCGCCTCGTGCCCGTGTTCAGGCTGTGAGCGCGCTCGCCCTGCTCGCCAGCGCGGTGATCGCGCTCTCGCACTCGCCGGCCGCGCAGCCCGTCCGGATCGTGCACGGGCCGCACGCCGCTCCCATCCCGATCCTGATGTACCACGTCGTCACCGCCCCGCCGCCGGGCTCGGCCTACCCGCAGCTGTGGGTGCCGTGGCGCTCGTTCGTGGAGCAGGTGCTCGCGCTGCGCGCGGCCGGCTACCACGGCGTGACGCTCGAGCAGGCATACGACTACTGGCACAAGGGCTACGCGCTGCCGCGCAAGCCCGTCGTGCTGTCCTTCGACGACGGCTACCTGAGCCAGTACACGCATGCGCGCAAGACGCTCGCCGCGCTCGGCTGGCCGGGCGTGCTGAACCTGATCGTCGACAACATCGGCAAGGGCGGGCTGACGCGCCACCAGGTCCGCGCGATGCTCGCGGACGGCTGGGAGCTCGACTCGCACACGGTCACGCACGCCGACGTCTCGACGCTGAGCGGCGCGGCGCTGGTGCGCGAGATCGGCGACTCGCGCAAGGACCTCCAGCGGATCTTCCACGTCCCGGTCGACTTCTTCTGCTACCCGGCCGGCAAGTACGACGCCGCCGCCGAGGCCGAGGTTCGCGCTGCCGGCTATCTCGGCGCGACGACCGAGGGCCCCGGCGTCGCCTCGCCCAAGGACGATCCCGACCTGCTGCCGCGCATCCGCGTCAACGGCACGGACACGGCATCCGCGGTGCTCGCGCGCATCCACGCGCTGGGCGCCTAGCGCAGCGCGCTCAGCTCGCGGGCGTCGCGCAGGCGCTCATGCCGTAGCGGCGGGCGAAGCGGTCGGCGGAGCGGTCGACGCGGCCGAGCTGCGCCGAGAGCGAGCGGATGCGCCGCACGTCCTTCTTCGCGAACGCGCTAGCGCTCTGCTCCAGCAGGCGCTGCTGCGCGCGCACGTCGCCGATCCAGGCCTGGACCGCGGCCGCGTCGGCAGCGGGGGCACGCAGCGCGGCGAGCCGGTCGACGAGCCTGCCGGTCTGCGCCGTCGCCCTGCGGATGATGCCCGGCGCCTTCGCGAAGACCTGCTGCGGGTCGCCGCCGCTCGTCAGCCGGTCGAGCTGCGCCTTGTAGGGCGCGATCCTGCGCTCGCCGTCGACGCAGATCGCGTCGGCCTTCGCGACGTACTGGTGCTTCGTGAGCGGCTTCGAGGAGCCCGAGGAGCCGCACCCCGCCGCTGCGAGAACCACCGTGGCGCAGCACGCGGCGGCGAGCACCGCCCGCCGCGCGGCGATCACCAGTGCACGCCCTTCATCAGGTTCGCCATCGCGATCTGCTCCATCGAGGCCTTCTCGTTCGGGTCCTTCTCGCCCTTCGCGGCGGCGGACTCCGGGAAGACCTTGTAGGCCATGTGCAGGATCTGGTCGACCGCCTTCGGGGAGAGCGCATAGGCGATCTCGCCGAATGTCCCGAGACGCGTGTTGATCGTCTTCGGCTTCGCGCGCAGCGCCTCGCAGACGAGGTCCGCGGCCTCGTCGGGCGTGATCGTCGGGAACGCGTCGTAGATCTTCGTCGGCGCGATCATCGGCGTGCGCACCAGCGGCATGTGGATCGTCGTGAACGTGATCCCGTCGCCGATCACCTCGGAGCCGGTGACGCGCGTCCACGCGTCCAGCGCGGCCTTCGACGCGACGTAGGCGCTGAAGCGCGGCGGGTTCGTTTGCGCGCCGATCGAGGAGACGTTCACGACGTGCCCGAAGCCGCGCTGCTTCATGTGCGGCAGCAGCCCGATCGTCAGCTTGATCGCGCCGAAGTAGTTGAGCTGCATCGTGCGCTCGAAGTCGTGGAAGCGGTCGTAGCTGAGCGCGACCGAGCGGCGGATCGAGCGTCCGGCGTTGTTGACGAGCATGTCGATCGCGGCGTGGTCGCTGAGCATCTTCTCGACGAGCGCGTCGACCGAGTCCATGTCCGACAGGTCGGCCGAGTAGACGTACGCGGTCCCGCCGAACGCCTCGATCTCGGCCTTCGTCTCCTCGAGCTTGTCGGTGGAGCGCGCGACCAGCAGCGGGACGCCGCCGGCGCGCGCGATCATCAGCGCGGCGGCGCGGCCGATGCCGCTCGAGGCGCCCGTGATCACGACCGTGCGGCCGTTGACCGCGCCCTCGAACGAGCGGTCCTTGTAGAGGTCCGGGTCCAGCTGGCGCTCCCAGTGGTCCCAGAGCCGCGTCGCATAGCCCTCGAGCGCCGGGACCGCGATGCCCGAGCCCTCGAGCGCGCGCTCGGTGTCGCGCGTGTCGAACTGCGGCACGAGCGCGATGTGGCCGACGATCTCCTCCGGGATCCCGAAGTCGGCGAGCACCGCGCGGCGCACGCCCTTCATCTGCGGCAGGCGCAGCAGCATCGACAGCGTGCCCTTCGGCAGGGAGTCCGTCAGGCGCTTGTCGATCCGCAGCGCGAAGCGCGGCGCGTGCGCGGCCGCGGCGAAGGCGTTCATGACCTCGCCGACGCGCTGCGCGCGCGGGTTGGTGAGGTGGAACGCCTGCCCGTCGAGCCCCGGCCGGTGTGCGATGTGGTCCATCGCGCGCGCCACGTAGTCGACCGGGACGATGTTCGTGTAGCCGAGCTCCGGGCCGACGAGCGGGAACCACTCCGGCAACCAGTGGCGCGCCTTCTGGATCGCCTTGAAGAAGTAGTAGGGCCCGTCGATCTTGTCCATCTCGCCGGTCTCGGAATGGCCGACGACCACGGCGGGCCGGTAGACGCGCCAGGGCACCTCGGACTGCTCGCGGGCGATCTTCTCGGACTCGAACTTCGTGCGGTGGTAAGCCGAGGGCAGCTTCTGGCCCTCGTCGAACATGTCCTCGCGGAAGAGGCCCTTGTAGGTGCCGGCCGCGGCGATCGAGGAGGTGTGGTGCAGGATCCCGGCCTGCAGCGCGTTCGCGAGCGCGACCGCGTTGCGGGTGCCCTCGACGTTCAGGCGCTCGTTGCGCTCGTCCTCGACGGTCATGTCGTAGATCGCGGCGAGGTGGAAGAAGTGCTCGACCTTGCCGCGGTGCTCGTCGATCCACGCCTCGTCGATGCCGAGCAGCGGGGCCTGCAGATCGCCGGTGACCGGCTTGACGCGGTCGCTCCCACCCCAGCGCTCGATCAGGGCGTCGAGGCGCTCGCGCGAGGTCTCGCGGACGAGCACGTGGATCTCGCCGTCGCGGTTGCGAAGCAGCTCCTCCACGAGGTGGCGCCCGATGAAGCCGGTCGCGCCGGTGACGAAGTAGGTCATTCCTCTTCTCCCAAGCCGTTCGGCCGAAGCCTATATGCGCCTTCCAGCAGGCAAGACGAGCGGGTCCGGGGCGGCGGCTACACGCCCGCGCCCGCGCCGCCGCGGCCCTCGCCGGCGGCGAAGCGCGCGGCGCCGGCCTGCGCGTCGGCGAAGACGGCGGGGCCCGCCTCGGCCTCGAGCGCGAGGCCGTCCGCGAGCGGTACGCCGAGCCCCTCGATCGCCGCGCGCCGGTCGGCGAGCATCGTCTGCTGCGGGAACGCGGCGAGGCGCTCGGCGATCTCGAGCGCGCGCTCGAGGTGCCGGCCCGCGGGCACGACCTCGGTCAGCAGCCCGATCGCGAGCGCCTCCTCGTGCCCGACCAGCCGGCCGGTGAGGATCAGGTCCATCGCGCGCGCCAGGCCGATCAGCCGCGGCATCCGCTGCGTGCCGCCGTCGATCAGCGGGACGCCCCAGCGGCGCTCGGGGAAGCCGAGCGTCGATCCCTCGGCGGCGATCCGCAGATCGCACCAGAGCGCGAGCTCGAGCCCACCCGCCAGGCACCAGCCGCCGATCGCGGCGATCGTCGGCTTCGACGGCGTGCGGCGCGTGAAGCCGAGCGGCCCGCCGTCGCTCGTCAGGCGCGGCGTGAAGCTCGCGATCGCCTTGAGGTCCGCGCCGGCGCAGAAGCTCACCCCGCCCGCGCCGGTGAGCACCAGGACGCGCGCGCCGTCGTCGGCCTCGAAGGCCTCGTAGCCGTCCGCGAGCCGCTCGGCCGTCGGCCCGTCGACCGCGTTGCGGCGCTCCTGGCGGTCGATCGTCAGGACTGCGGCGGCGCCGATCCGCTCGTAGCGGACCTCGTCTACCACCCGCCGCGCCAGATCCGCTCGTCGCGGACCATGCGCTTCGCCGCGGCCTTGCGGCGCTCCTTGCGCTTGTCCAGCTGCCACTGCAGCAGGCTCATCACGAGGATGAAGAGGGGGAAGAACGCGATCAGGATGAAGCCCGCGTTCGTGGTGATCTTGTCGTCGATCGGGCCGTAGGTGCCCACGCCGTCCTTCGCGAGCGCCACCGGCGCCAGCAGCAGGACGAGCGACGTCGCGAGGAGCGCGGTGGTGAGGGCGCGGCGGCGCATCGCCGGCAATCGTATAGAACCCCGCGGCATGCCGGCCCTCCAGCGCGAGCGTCTCGACGGCGGCGTCGAGGTCCTGCGCCTCGACCGCCCGCAGGTGCGCAATGCGCTCGACTCCGCGGCGCTCGTGGAGCTCGAGGGCGCCCTCGCGGAGCTCGCGGCGGACGCCGGCCTGCGCGTCCTCGTGATCTCCACCACGGACGTGGCGGCGCTCTGCGCGGGCGCCGACGTCGGCGAGCAGCTCGACCACGCCGGCGGCGTGGAGCGGATGGAGGCGTTCGCGCGGGTGTACGCGGCGATCGAGTCCTTTCCCGTGCCGACGGTGGCCGTCTGCGTCGGCAACTGCGTCGGCGCCGGGGCGGAGATCGCGGCGGGCTGCGACCTGCGCGTCGGCGGCGAGAACCTCAAGCTCGCCTGGCCGGGCGGCAGGCTCGGCGTGCCCGTCGGGCCGGCGCGGCTCGTCCCGCTCGTCGGCCTCGCGACCGCGAAGGACCTGATCCTCACCGGGCGCGTGCTCGGCATGGACGAGGCGCGCGCGCTTGGGCTGCTGCAGCGCTGCGCGCCGGCGGCCGAGGCCGAGGCCGCCGCGCTGGCGCTCGCGGCCGAGCTCGCGGCGCACCCGCCGGAGGGCACGCGCCGGCTGAAGGCGCTCTTCCGTGAGCTCGACGGCTCCGGCGCGCGCGTCGCGCTCGAGAACGAGGCGCTCGTCGCGTTCCAGCGGCACGGCGCGGGGCTTCCGTACCGGAGCGGCTGAGGGCGTAGCATCGGTGGCGTGGCGTACCTGCGCCGCATCTCCACCCGCCGGCTTCTCGCACTCTGCGCCGCGGTCGTTGCCGCTGCCGTGAGCGTGACGGCGATCGCGCTCGCCGCCACCGGCGGCGGGCCGGTTCCGCGCGCGAAGCCGCTGGCCCAGGCGATCCACGACGCCCTCGCCGCGCCCGCGCTGCCCGGGATCACGGCGCGGATCGCGTTCACGGACCAGCTCGTGGACAGCTCGCTGATCCAGGGACCGGCCGACCCGCTGCTGAGCGGCGCGAGCGGGCGGCTTTGGGCCGCGGGCGACAGGCTGCGGATCGAGCTGCAGTCCGACGGCGGCGCCGGCGACAGCCAGCTGCTGCTGAACGGGCGCGCGCTCTCGTTCTACGACGCGAGCGCGGGGACCGTCTACCGCGCGACGCTGCCGCCCGACCGGCACGCGCGCAAGGACGCCGGCGGCGTGCCGTCGCTCGCGCGGATCCAGCGCGCGCTCACGCGCCTGATGGGCCACGCGACGGTCTCGGGCGCGCAGCCGACCGACGTCGGCGGCCGCCCCGCGTACACGGTGCGGATCACGCCGCGCCACGACCGCGGGATGATCGGCGCCGCCGAGCTCGCGTGGGACGCCGAGCACGGGGAGCCGCTGCGCGCCGCGGTCTACGCGCGCGGGAGCAGCGGGGGGCCGGTGCTGTCGCTGACCGCGAGCGACGTCTCGATCGGCTCCGTGCCCGCGGCCGTCTTCGACGTCCCGCCGCCTCCGCGCGCGAACGTCGTCGACCTCTCGCCGCCGCGCGGTGGGCACGCCGCCCGGGAGCAGAAGCCGCACGTCTCCTTCCCGCTGTCGGCCCCCGCGAGGCTCGCGGGCATGCAGCGCACGGGCATCCACGCCGCCGGCCACGGCGCGGCGATCACCTACGGGCGCGGCCTCGGCGCGATCGTCGTCCTCGAGCAGCCCGCCGGCGCCAAGCCCGCCGCGCGGCCGCACGCCGCCGACGGAGAGGGCGGCGGCCTCGCGCTGCCGTCGGTCCGGCTCGGCTCCGCCCGCGGGCAGGAGCTCGCGACCGCGCTGGGGACGATCGTGAGCTTCGAGCGCGACGGCGTCGCCTACACCGTGCTCGGATCCGTCCCGCCGGCCGTCGCCGAGGCGGCGGCGCGAGGGCTCTAGCGGCTTGCCGGCGCCGGTCGAGGTCCGCGGGCTCGTCAAGCGCTACGGCGAGGTCGTGGCGGTCGACGGCGTCGACCTGACGGTCGAGGCGGGTGACGTCTTCGGCTACCTCGGCCCGAACGGGGCCGGCAAGACGACGTCGCTGCGGATGATGCTCGGGCTGATCCGGCCGGACGCGGGCGAGGTGCGGATCTTCGGCCGCGACCCGCAGGTGGGCGTCGCCGCGCTCGAGGGCGTCGCAGGGTTCGTCGAGGCGCCGCGCTTCTACCCGTACCTGAGCGGCCGCACGAACCTCGACCTGCTGGCGGCGCTCGACGGCGGCGAGGCCGGCCGACGGATCGACTGGGCGCTCGACCTCGTCGAGCTGCGGGGCCGGGCGGGCGACAAGGTCGGCGGCTACTCGCACGGCATGCGCCAGCGCCTCGGGCTGGCGGCGGCGCTCCTGCGCGACCCGCGGCTGCTGCTGCTCGACGAGCCCGCCACGGGGCTGGACCCGCCGGGCATGCGGGACATGCGCCGCCTGATCCGCCGGCTCGCCGCCGAGGGGATGACCGTGCTGCTCTCGAGCCACCTGCTCGCCGAGGTCGACGAGCTCTGCAACCGCGTGGCGATCCTGCGCCGCGGCCGCGTCGCCTATCAGGGCTCGCTGGCCGAGCTGCGCGCGGCGGCGGGCTCGGAGTACCGGCTGCGCACGACCGACGACACGCGCGCGCTGGCGGTGTGCGCTGCGCAGGCGGGCATCGAGGACGTCGAGCCCGGGGAGGGCGGCGGGCTGCGCTTCCGCGCGGCGGAGGAGGCCGCGGTCGGCGCGCTGTCGGTCGCGCTGGTCGAGGCGGGCGCGCTCGTGCTCGAGCTGACGCCGCGCCACGCCACACTGGAGGACCTCTTCTTCTCGCTGACCGAGGGCGGCGAGGAGGAGCTCGAGCTCGAGGCGGCCGCGTGAGGCCCGGCGTCGCGACGATCTACCGCTGGGAGCTGCGCAAGCTGCGCTCGCAGAAGCGCACGTACCTGGGCCTGGGCGCGGCGGCTGCCGTCCCGGTCATCTTCAGCGTTGCCGTCGCGCTGCGCAACGGCAGCGGACCGCGCGACGTGGCCTTCGGCCGCTACATCCACCAGACCGGCCTGGCGATCCCGCTCGTGCTGCTGCTGTTCGGCTCGATCTGGCTGTTCCCGCTGATCACGGCGCTCGTCGCGGGCGACATCGTCGCCTCCGAGGACCACAACGGGACACTGAAGACGATCCTCACCAGATCGGTCGAGCGCGGGCAGGTCTTCGCGGCGAAGATGTTCGCGGCGATGACCTACGCCGCGACCGCGATCGCGATCACCGGCGCCGTCGCGGTGGTCGCCGGCGTGGCCGTCTCCGGCTTCAACCCGCTCACGAGCCTCTCGGGCACCCGCGTCTCCGCGCCGCGGGGCCTCGGCCTGGTGTGGGCGAGCCTCGCCGTCTACCTCGTCCCGATCATCGCGATGGCGGCGATCGGCCTGCTGCTCTCGACCGTCTTCCGCAACAGCGCCGCGGCCGTCGTCGGGACGCTGATGGTCTCGCTGCTGCTCCAGCTGATCGGGATCCTGCCCGGCCTCGGGAGCACGAGGCCCTATCTCCTGAGCACCCAGTTCCAGGCCTGGCAGGGCTTCCTGCGGACCCCCGTCGACTGGGCGCCGGTCATCCGCGCCGCGTGGGTCTGCGCCCTCTACGCGATCCCCTCGCTCGTCGTCGCGTTCCTCGTCTTCCTGCGCCGCGACGTGGCGGGCGGCTGAGCCGCCCGCGCGTGCACATGAGCAGCGTATGCGTGCAGAACGTCGCGCGCGGCGTCAGCGGATCGACTTCAGGAACGGCACGACGGTCTTCAGGAACGCGTTCGTCGCCGGTGCGGCGGTGAGCGGGTCGAGGTGGCTGGTGGTCGCGGAGGCGTCCACGAGCACCGAGCGTCTGCGCGGGATCCGCGAGCCGCGGATGAACGCGCGCGCGCCGCGCAGCACGCCGCCATGCGTGAGCGAGGTCTGGAAGGCGTAGAGCGGGACGTTCACGCCGCGGCGGTCGAAGACGCGCAGGCCGAGCGCGGTCGTCTCGGCGTTGCGGGTCGCGCTGTTCGCCGCGTCGACGTCGATGTTCAGCCGCGTCGGGTAGTACCAGTCGACCGCGTTCGCGGGCTCCTGCGCGAACAGCCGCGCGACCCGCTCGATCGGCGAGACCTCGCCGTCGACCCAGTCGCCGTTGGCGCCGAGGTGGCCGGCGCGCACGTGGATCAGCGCGAGCGCCGCCGGCGAGGTCGAGTCGTCGAGCGCGTAGCCGAGGAGCCCGCGGTTCGTGGCCGGGATCGACGGCTTGAACTCGCTCGGCAGCAGCGGGAACGCCTGCCCGACCGAAGGTCCCGTCGGGTCCTTCAGCGCCGCCAGCCCGCCGAGCTCCGCGAACGCGCCGGTCGCCCATGGCAGCCCGAGGCCGAGCAGGTCGAGCCACGGCCCCTGCGTCTTCAAGGCCGCGATCCGCTGCTTCGTTCTCGCGAGGCCCGCGTGGTCGAAGCTCCCGAGCAGCCCGCCGTCGATGCAGACCATCCCGGCGATGTCCTTGTAGCCCGGGCGCCCGTCGAAGTCCCAGCTCGCGTACGCGACCGTGACGGACCCGCCGAGCGAGTGCCCGCCGAGGATCACCGTGCGCCCGCCGCGCCGCGCCGCGGCGATCACCCGCCGCAGGTCCGCGATCTGCACCTTCAGGCCCCAGTCGTCCATGAAGGCGAAGTTCGCCTTGTCCAGTGGCTGGTAGTGCGGCTGGATCTTCGGGTCGGCGATCCAGCCGAGGTAGTAGTCGAGCGCCTGCTGCGGCGTCTTCGTGCCGGCGAGCGCCTGCTCGAAGACGCTCGTGTCCTCGAGCGCCTGCTCGCGGCGGTCCATCGCCCACACCTGCAGGCCCGGCACGCGCTTGACGATGTCGCGCCCGACGAGCGTGAAGTCCCCGGCGCCGCCGTTGGTGCCCGGGACGAGCACGAGCACCTTCCTCGCGCCGGCCGGCCCGATCCGCGTGACGAAGACCTTGTCGTACTTCGCCGGGCCGGGCGCGGGCGCGCCCTTGACGCTGAACGTCGTGTCGGCGTGGGCGGCCGCGGGCGCGGCGGCGAGCAGCCCGAGCGCCAGCAGCGCGGGGACGAGGTGGCGGCGCATGCGCGCCTGACCCTACATTGGTGACATGGCGGTGCTGATCGCATCCGACCTCGCCAAGGACATGGCCGGCGAGCCGCTGCTGCGCGGCGTCTCGCTGAAGCTCGAGCGCCGCGACCGGCTGACGATCGCGGGCCGCAACGGCGCGGGCAAGACGACGCTGCTGCGGATGCTCGCGGGGGAGACCTCGATCGACGGCGGCGAGCTCGTGCTGGCGAAGGGCACGCGCATCGCGCTGCACGACCAGCGCCCGCCGCGGGAGCGCTCGCGTGACCTGCGCGACTACGTGCTGGGCGGCTGCCGCGAGCCGCTCGAGCTCGAGGCCGAGCTGCGCCGGCTCGAGGTGGCGATGGCGAGCGGCGAGGAGGCCGCGATGAGCGCCTACGCCGGCGTGCAGGCGCGCTTCGAGGCCGCCGGCGGCTACGGCTGGCGCGAGCGCGCGAAGTCGATGGTCCACGGGCTCGGGTTCGACGACGCCGACCTCGACCGCGCCCTGTCGACCTTCTCGGGCGGAGAGCTCACGCGCGCCTCGCTCGCGCGCGCGCTCGCCTCCGCGCCCGACCTGCTGCTGCTCGACGAGCCAACGAACCACCTCGACATCGAGTCGCTCGAATGGCTCGAGCAGACGCTGCTCGAGCTCGACGCGGCGATCGTCCTCGTCGCGCACGACCGCTGGTTCCTGGAGACCGTCGGCACCGAGGTGCTCGAGCTCGAGGCGGGCCGCGCGCGCTTCTTCAAGGGCACGTGGGCCGCGTGGCGCAAGGAGCAGGCCGCGCGCGAGATGGCGCTGGGCAAGGCGATCGAGAAGCAACAGGCCGAGATCGCGCGCATGGAGCGCTTCGTCGAGCGCTTCCGCTACAAGGCGACGAAGGCGCGCCAGGCGCAGTCGCGGGTCAAGAAGCTCGCGAAGATCGAGCGGATCGAGCGCGATCCGCGCGACGGCAAGGGGCTCGAGTTCGCGTTCAAGCCGCCGGAGCGCTCGGGCCGGGTGGTGTTCGAGCTCGAGGACGGGCGGATCGAAGTCCCCGGCCGTGTGCTGATCGACCACGGCGAGCTGTGGCTCGAGCGCGGCGAGCACGTGTCGCTGGTCGGCGCCAACGGCACCGGGAAGACGTCGCTGATCGAGACCATCGCCGGCCGCCGCGAGCTCGCGCACGGCAAGCTGCGGACGGGTCACAACACGACCGTCGGCTACCTCAGCCAGCACGCCGAGGAGCTCGAGGGCGGCGGTGCGCGCACCGTGCTCGAGGCCGCGATCAAGCGCACGGGGCTGACGCCGAACCAGGCGCGCGCGCTGCTCGGGCGCTTCCTCTTCAGCGGGGAGGAGGCCGAGAAGCCGCTCGGCGGGCTCAGCGGCGGCGAGCGGCGCCGGCTGTCGCTGGCGATCCTCGTCAGCTCGGGCGCGAACGTGCTGATCCTCGACGAGCCGACGAACCACCTCGACCTCGAGTCGCGCGAGGCGCTCGAGGACGCGCTGAGCGCCTTCCAGGGCTCGCTGCTGCTGGTCTCGCACGACCGCGCGCTGCTCGACGCGGTCGGGACGCGCACGGTCGCGGTCGAGCGCGGGACGCTGCGCTCCTACGTCGGCGGCTGGCAGGAGTACGCGCGCGTGCGCGAGGAGCGCAAGGCGCGCGGGGAGGACCCGGCGGCGCGCGCGCCGCTGGTGCAGGCGCGGCCGTCCGCGCCGCCCGCTGCGCCGCAGGAGCCCAAGCCGCCGCGCGCCGCCAAGGCCGTCGCGCCGTCGAAGAACCGCGTGCGCGAGCAGGCACGGCTCGAGCGCGCGGTCGAGCAGGCCGAGGCCGCGCTCGCGACGGTCGAGGACGAGCTCGCCGATCCCGCGGCGTGGGCGACGCAGTACGAGTCGGCGAAGAGCACCGCGCGCCACACCGCCGCCAAGCGGGCGGTCGAGCAGGCCTACGCCGCGCTCGAGGAGTTCGAGGCGAAGGCGACGGCGTGAGCGACGTCGCGATACCGCTGACCTCGCTCTCGCACGGCGCCGGCTGCGGCTGCAAGCTGGCGGCCGCCGACCTGCTGCCGATCGTCCGCGGGCTGCCGGCGAGCGAGGACCCGCGCCTGCTCGTCGGCTCGGCGACCGGCGACGACGCGGCCGTCTTCCAGATCGCCGACGACCTCGCGCTCGTGCAGACGATCGACTTCTTCACGCCGATCGTCGACGACCCGTACGACTTCGGGCGCATCGCCGCGGCCAACGCGCTCTCCGACGTCTACGCGATGGGCGGGCGGCCGCTGACCGCGCTCAACGTCGTCGCGTTCCCGCTCGAGCGCCTCGGCGGCGACGTCCTGCGCGAGGTGCTGCGTGGCGGCTTGGACGTCCTGACCGGGGCGGGCGCAGTGCTCGCGGGCGGCCACTCGATCGACGACCCCGAGCCGAAGTACGGGCTCGCCGTCACCGGCGTCGTCGACCCCGCGCGGGTGGTCACCAACGCCGGCGGGCGCCCGGGCGACGAGCTCGTGCTGACGAAGCCGCTGGGCGTCGGCGCGATCACGACGGCGCGCAAGCGCGGCGCTGCGGACGACGCGCTGCTCGCCGCCGCGGTCGAGGTCATGGCGGCCTTGAACGCCGAGGCGTCGGCCGCCGCCCTCGCGGCCGGCGTGCACGCGATGACCGACGTGACCGGCTTCGGCCTGCTCGGCCATCTCCACGGCCTCGCCCGCGAGAGCGGCCTCGCGGCCGAGATCGACGCTGCCGCGGTGCCGCACGTCGAGGGCGTCGACGCGCTGCTCGCGGGTGGCGAGGAGGCCGTCTCGGGCGGCAGCGCCCGCAATGCCGAGTACGCCGCCGCCTTCACCGAGTTCGCCGCCGACGTGCCCGCGTGGCGCCGCCGGCTGCTCGCCGACGCGACCACCTCGGGCGGGCTGCTCGCGGCGCTGCCGCCGGGGCGTGCAGCGGATGTCCCGGGCGTTCTCGTGGGGCGGCTGGCGGACGGTCCGGCAGGCGCCGTTTTCGTCCGCTAATAGCGTGCATTTCCTGCCATTTCGCTTGCCGGGACATAGCGCGGGGGCGTAGGGTCGGCGTGTGTTGCTGTGCGAGCGCTGCGGCCGTTCATGGGCCGAGGCGCGGGTCGCCCCCGAGGCCCTCGCCGCAGGCACCTGTCCCGGGTGCGGCGGCATTCTGAACCCCGCCCCGTCGACCCGCTTCTCGAGGCCGAAGGCCGCGCACAGGCGCCCGTCGAAGACCGCAGCCGCCGTCGCCGACGCGCTGCGCTCCAGCGCGCCGCACCCGCGCCCGATCAGCCTCGGCGCGAAGCCCTGGCGCGTCGATCCGGCCGAGGGCGAGGTCGCCCGCATCCTGCGCGAGCGCCTCACCGGCCTCGGCGCCTGACCGCCGCACCGGCCCGCGAGCCATAGCATCGCCCGCGGAGCGGCCGGGGCCGGTGCCCCAGCCGGCCTTCAAAGCCGGTCGGCCGTGGCAGCCCCACGGTGGGAAGGTTCGACTCCTTCGCCGCTCCGTCAGCCGCTCAGAGCGCGATCTGCGAGCCCATCATCACCGTGCGATCGCTGGGAAGGCCGAAGTGCTCGATCGGGCTCGCCGCGTTCCGGGCCATCGCGATGAAGAGCTTCTTGCGCCAAGCGCGGAACGGCCCCGCCTTCGTCGGTGTGATGGAGATGCGCGAGACGAAGTACGAGGCGTGTTCGAGGTCGATTGCGCGCTCGAGCAGGCCGTGCTTCCGGCACAGCCGCAGCGCCTCGGGCACGTCGAGCCGGTCCTGGTAGCCGAGGTGGACGAGCACATGGGAGACCTTGCACAGCCCGCGGCCGAGGGTCTCGACCGAGAAGCGGTCGTAGTCGTCCACGTGCGGGACCCCGATCGCGTCGACGGAGACGATCAGGACCCGCTCGTGCAGCGTGTGGTTGTGCTCGACCTCGGCGCGCAGCGCCAGCGGCGTCGTGTCCTTGGTCGGGTTCAGGAAGACCGCCACGCCGGGCACCCGAACGAGCGGCGGGTCGTGCTCGGGCAGGCGGTCCAGGAACTCGCCGAGCGGCCCTTCCTTGGCCGTGCGGTTCCGGGTCACGACGTCCTGCCCGCGGCGCCAGTTGATCATCAGCAGGCAGACCACGAGCCCGATCGCGAGCGACAGCCAGGCGCCGTGCTCGACCTTGGCGATGTTCGCGCTGAAGAACACGGCCTCGACGACCAGGAACAGCGCGGCAACCGGCGCCAGGCGGCGCTTCGTGGTGCCCCACAGCAGCCGCGCCACGGCGACGAAGAGGACGGTGTTGAGGATGAACGTGCCGGTGACCGCGACGCCGTAGATGTCTCCGAGCCTGTCGGCGGAGCGGAACACCAGCGTGAGGACGACGACGCCGATGCACAGCCCCCAGTTGACGATCGGGACGTAGATCTGCCCCTCCGTCCTGGACGTGTGGAGCACCTTCAGCCGCGGCAGGAAGCCGAGCTGCACGGCTTGGCGCGCGACCGAGAACGAGCCTGAGATCGCGGCCTGGGAGGCGATGATCGTCGCGGCCGTCGCGAGGATGAGCAGCGGGAAGCGGCTCCACGTGGGAGCCATCAGGAAGAACGGGTTCGCGGCCGTGGCCGGACGGTGCAGGATCATCGCGGCCTGGCCGAGGTAGTTGAGCGCCAGAGCCGGGAAGGCGAGGCCGAACCAGCCCAGGCGGATCGGGGCCGCTCCGAAATGGCCGCGGTCCGCGTAGAGCGCCTCGGCGCCGGTGACGGCCAGCACGACGCCGCCCAGCACGAGGTAGCCGGCGACGCCGTGGTCGAGCAGGAAGCGCAGGCCCCACGTCGGCGACAGGCCCTGCAGGACGGCCGGCGCCTTGACGATCTCCTTGAGCCCGATCAGGCCGATGACGACGAACCAGACGAGGATCACCGGCCCGAACAGGCGCCCGATCGTCGTCGAGCCGAAGCGCTGGAGCACGAACAGGCCGATGAGCACCCCGATCGACAGCGGGACCACGAGGTGCGCGAGCCCCGGCTCGGCGACCTTGAGGCCCTGGAGCGATCCGAGGACGGAGATGGCCGGCGTGACGATGCCGTCGCCGAAGAACAGCGCGGCCCCGAAGATCCCGAGCGTCACGAGCGTGGCGACGTGAGCGACCCGGCTGCGCTTGAGCAGCGCGGTCAGCGCCATGATGCCGCCGTCGCCGCGGTTGTGGGCGCGCATGATGAAGCCGGCGTACTTCGTGGACACCACGATCATCAGCGCCCAGAAGATCAGCGACACCGCGCCGTAGGCCGTCGCCGGCGTCACGTGGGCGGTGGCCTTGTAGGAGCCGAAGATGACCTGCTCGGTATAGAGCGGGCTCGTGCCGATGTCGCCGTACACCACGCCGAGGGCCCCGAGCACGAGCAGGGCCTTCCCGGCGTACGGGACCACGTCGCGGTCGCCGAGCGCCGCGAGGCGGCGCGCCGTCTCCTCTGACGCTTCGTCGGCTTCGGCCGGTGGCGCGAAGTAGCCGAGCTTGTGCGCGGCCTCGTTGAGGGTGCGCCTGCGCAGCGGGGGCTTTGCCGTGCGAACGGTGGATTCCGGCAAGGTCTCCGGCTGAGGCGTGAGCATCGCCGTCACAGCCTGCGCCCGCAGGCGTCAAGGCGGCGTTGAGAATCGAGCCGGGCGCGTACAGATCGCGTTAAGACGGCGAGGCGAGCTCGAGGCCGCCGCGCTCGATCCCCGGGGCGGCCGCGCGGAAGGCCGGGACGAGCTCGCTCGTGACGAGCCCGGTCTCGGCGGTCAGCTCGTCGACGATCGCGAACCAGCGGCGGATGCGCTCGGGCGTGTCGACGATCACGGTCAGCACCGGCACGTGGCGGCGCAGCGACCAGAAGCGGTCGCCGTGCGGCGCGTGCGCGCCGTGGTAGCCCCACAC
>DASTWP010000034.1:0-12276 GCA_035765835.1 Solirubrobacteraceae bacterium | reverse complement strand
GCAGGTTCGTCCGCTACGACGCGACCGACTGGCCGGTGCCCGGCACGAGCTGGGCGCCGCTCGCGCTGACGCCCGGGCACGGCCTGCGCGTGGGGCGCACGCGCGCCGCCGCGGTCCAGTCCTATCCGGCGCTGCCCTCCTCGACGTTCAGCACCGACCCGCCGAACACGGCGATCATCGGCGGCGACGGGCCGAACCAGCTCGCCGCCGTCTTCCCGCCGTTCACGGAGACCGGGCTGTCGGAGCCGGCCGGGCTGACGTACACGAGCGCGCCGCTGAAGCAGGCGGTGAGCGCCGCCGGCCCGCTCGACCTCGACGTGCGCCTGTCGACCACCGCGCCCGACACCGCGATCTGGGCCGTGGTCGCCGACGTCTGGCCGGACGGCAGCTCGCATCCGCTGATGGCAGGCCGGCTGCTGAGCGACTACCCGCGGATCGACCGCGCGAAGTCGCTGTTCGATCCGGCGACGGGCGCGCTCGTGCAGCCGTACGGGATCTACTCGAGCGCCACGCCCGCGGCGCCCGGCACGCGCCGGCTCTACCACGTCGAGCTGTGGCCGATCGGCAACCGCTTCGAGGCCGGGCACCGCATCCGCCTGGAGATCGTCGGCGCCTCCGCCGCCTCGAAGCCCTCCGCGCCCGCGGTCGACTCGATCCTCGTCGGCGGCCGCCGCGGCGCGCGGCTGATGTTCCCCGTGCTGCCGGGCAGCGACCTCGGCGCGGCGCTGGGCGGCTGACGCTCAGCCGGCCACGGTCACGCGCAGCAAGCTCCCGCGGCGCCCGCCGAGCACGACGGTGTTCGTCGCCGGCTGGAGCGGCACGATCTCGAGGCTCGAGGGGTCGTTCGGATCGATCTGCACGGTCGCGGGCAGGTGCGTCGGGAAGTCGTAGGAGGTCAGGCGCAATTGCAGCCGGTGGCCGGGCGCGAGCTCGTACGCGGTCGGCCAGATCGAGAAGTCGTAGCTGTAGGCGCGGCCCGGCACGATCGGCGCCGGGTCGGTGTTCGTGTGCCAGGGGTCGGTCGGCGTGCTGCGCGCGGGATCGAGCTGCCGGTGCGAGGCGCGCAGGAAGCCCTCGGTGATGATCGTCTCGCTGCCGTCCGGCGCGACGTCGGAGAGCTTGCCGAACCAGTCGGTGTCGGCGGCGCTGGAGATCGCGCGCAGGTGCAGCGCGCTCTCGCCCGCGAGCAGCAGCGGCGCGCGCAGCGGCGCGGTGCGCCACGTCAGCCCGGCCTCCTCGGCCGTGCGCTGGTCGAGCGGGACGTACGGCGAGGCGGCGACCGTGCCGTACTGGTCGAAGCTCATACCGAGCCCCGCCGCCGGGTTCGTGACGTAGCTCTGCGTCGAGATCGCGCGCGGGCGGCTCGCCTGCAGCCCCGACGGTGCGAGCCACAGCTTGCGCACGCTCGCGCCCGGCGGCGGCCACGTGGCCGCGTCGCGGAAGCCCGACTGCGCGCCCTGCACGTAGTAGCGCACGGGCGGGCGCGCGGGCTCCTGCGCGCCCGGCACGAGGTACTTGCGCAGGAACTCGAAGACGACCGCCTCGCTGTTCTCGAGGTCGGGCGGGTTCGTGAACGGGTCGAACGGCGGGCCGCAGCCCTTGTGCGTGCACGGGTCGACGTACAGCCGCGTCTCGACGCCGGGGCGCGCCGACAGCTCCTTGTACATCTCGTCGGCGCCGTAGACGAAGCCGTCGTGCCAGCCGTCGGTGATGAGCACGGGCACCGAGATCTTCGACGCGTTGTAGAGCGGCGAGCGGTCGTGGTACCACTGATCGTCGTCGGGCCGCGAGAGGTAGTCGAAGGCGAGCGTGGGCGCGCCCGTCGCCTGCCCGACCTTCGCGGTCACCGTCTCCGGCAGCAGCGAGGGGTCCTCGTTCGGGCCCGTCAGGCTGGCCGGCTGCTGGACGCCGAGGTACTGGCTGTCGAAGAAGAAGTTCGGGATGCCCTCGTGCGTGTAGCCCTCGCGGTAGAGGTCCGCCAGCGCGACGATCGGCGTGATCACCGCCAGATGCGGCGGCTGCTGCTCGGCGGCGAGGTACTGCGTGATCCCGAGGTAGGAGCCGCCGGTCATCCCGACCCGCCCGTTCGAGTACGGCCGGGTCCCGAAGTAGTCGATCAGCTCGGCGCTGTCTCGCGCCTCCCGCGGGGAGAAGTAGTTGTCCTTCAGCGTGCCCTCGCTGCCCCCGGTGCCGCGGACGTCGACGACCGCGCCGGCGATCCCGCGCGTGGCGAAGTCGGCCGGCGGGGTGCAGCCGCACACGCCGTCGCGGCCGTAGGGGGTCGTCTGCAGGACGACGGGAAAGCGCCCCGGTGCCGGCGTCGAGCCGTCGAGCGAGGGCAGGACGACGGTGGCCGCCAGGCGCACGCCGTCGTCCATTCCGATGAGGACCTCCGTCGAGACGCTCTTGTACGTCGCCGCCGGCATCTGCGGCGGCGCGTCGGCGCGGGCGGCGGCGGGCGCGGCGAGCGCCAGCGCGGCGGCGACGGCGGCGAGGGCGGTCCGCATCCGCATCAGCCGACGTCGAGCAGGTTGGGCTGGCCCTGCGCGTAGCGCGCCGCGTCGACCGCCTTGATCTGCGCGAACTCGGGCGCCTCGTAGAGCTTGTACATCGCCGGCGGCGCGGCGCTCGAGCCGGCCGCGTGCAGCAGCGCCGCGACGGCCGCGCGGCCGGACTCGTTGCCGCCCTCCATCGTCGCGAGGTCGATGTTCGTCTGCACGTAGTCGCCCGCGAGGAAGAGATTCGGCACGCTGGTCTGCGCCTGCGGCCGCTTGAACCACGAGCCGACCGTGTTGACGAGCAGCGGCGTCGCGTTGCGGTTCGCCTGGCGGCTCTTCACCCACGCGATCCCGGGGTCGAGGAACCAGTGCTCGGGCACGTCGGCCGGCAGCTGGTCGCCGGCGGTGTGGTGGGCCTTCACCTGCGTCCAGACCTCCTTCGCGATCTGCTCGCGCGTGCACTGCTTCGCCGGCAGGCCGTAGAGCGCGCCGGGCGTGTCCCAGTCGGAGATGTCGATCGAGAGGCAGTCGACGGCGGTGCCGTCGCCGTAGTCGCGCGCGAAGTCGCGGCGGTTCCAGAACTGCGCCTGTGTCAGCCCGGTCAGCGCCCACGGCGCGTCCATGAACGTCATGTGACCGGCCGTGATGTGCACCGGCTGGGGCAGATAGAACTGGATGCCGGCCATCCAGTCGGTGGAGAGGCCGTCGAGCGCGTCGAAGGCGCTGTCGAGCGCGCGCACGCCCGGGCCGAGGACGCGCCGCGCGCGCTCGACCGGCATCGCGAGCACGAACCAGTCGGCCTCGATGCGGTGCCGGCGGTGCCTGCCCTCGCGCATCAGCGCCGCGGCGATCCGCCCGCCCCTGACCTCGAGCCCCTCGACCGTGCGGCCGACCTCCAGCCGCACCCCGAGCGTGCGCAGCAGCAGGATCCAGGGGTCGATCCAGGCCTCGTTCGTCGGCAGGCTCAGCACGCGGTCGGGTGCGCCGTCGTTGCCCTGGCCGAGGATGTTCCAGACGAACGCCTCGCCCATGTGACCGATCGTGCGGGTGCTCGCGAGCGTCTCCTTGGCGGCGACGAGGTCGCGCGTGAGGCCGGCGGCGAGCTCCTTCTTGTAGGCGTCGGACTTGTCCTGCGCGCGGATGAAGTCCCACCAGCTGACGTACTCCCACTCACCGAAGCGGCGCTCGTCGCTGCTGGTGACGAAGACGAGCAGGCGCTCGACGAAGTACGCGAGCTCGTCGGGCGGCACGCCCTTGTTCCCGAGCAGGTCGAGCAGGATGCGGCGCAGCCCGTCGACGGTGACGGCCGACTGCGGCGCGTAGGCGATGCCGAACGGCCCGCCGTCGGGACGGTCCCCGGCGCGCAGCCAGCGATCGTCGCTCGCCGCGACGAGGTTGTCCCAGACGCCGTTCGCGTTCCCGGGGAAGGGGATTCGCCGCATCGTGTCGGGGACGTGGTGGTAGAAGCCGGGGAAGAAGCGGAACCCGTGCTCGCCCGGAAGGTCGCGGCGGCCGCCCGCGGCCGTGCCGGGCACCGGGATGCTGCGCGCCTTGCCGCCGAGCGCGTTGCGCTCGTAGACGGTGACGGCGAAGCCCCGCTCGGCGAGCTCGTGCGCGGCCGCGAGGCCGGCCATGCCGCCACCGAGGACCGCGACCTGCGGGCCGCGGCGCCGCCGTCGCCTGTGCTGCTGCCCCGCGAACGCCGCCGGGGCGCCGCCCAGCGCGCCCGCTGCGCCCGCGGCCGCCGCGCGCTCGAGCAGCTCGCGCCGCGAGATCCCTCGCTCGTCCGGACCGTCTCCCATCCCGATCTACAGCTTTGCAGTCTTTCGCAGCCTGCGTCGCACCGATGATTTCGCGCGACCGCCTTCGTCCTATGGGCGACCCCGGCCCATGAGAGGATCGATCCGGTGACCATCTCCGACCCCCGCAAGCGCTGGCAGGCGCTGTACGTCCTCTGCCTCGGCAGCCTCATGATCGTCCTGGACTCGACGATCGTGAACGTCGCGCTGCCGTCGATCCGCAACGACCTCGGCTTCACCGAGACCTCGCTGGCGTGGGTCGTCAACGCCTACCTGCTGACGTTCGGCGGCTTCCTGCTGCTGGGCGGGCGGCTCGGCGATCTCTTCGGCCACCGGCGGCTGTTCCTCGGCGGCATCGCGTTCTTCACGCTCGCCTCGCTGGCCTGCGGGCTCTCGGACACGAAGGGGCTGCTGGTCGGCGCGCGCGCGGTGCAGGGCCTCGGCGGCGCCGTCGCCTCGGCGGTCTCGCTGTCGCTGATGATGAGCCTCTTCCACGAGCCGGGCGAGCGCGCGAAGGCGATGGGCGTCTTCGGCTTCGTCGCCTCCGGCGGCGGCTCGATCGGCGTGCTCGCCGGCGGCGTCCTGACGAACTGGCTCGACTGGCACTGGATCTTCCTGGTGAACCTGCCGATCGGGATCGCGGTGATCGTGCTCGCGCGGCGCCTGCTGCCGGCCGGCCACGGCGCGCACGCGGAGCGGCGGCTGGACGTCGCGGGCGCCGTGACCGTCACCACCGCCGTGATGCTCGCGACGCTCGGCGTCGTCGGCGGCAACGACCACGGCTGGACCTCGGGGCGCACGCTCGGCCTGCTCGGCGCGGGAGCGGTGCTGCTGGCGCTGTTCGTCGCGATCGAGGCGCGCGCGCAGGCGCCGCTGATGCCGCTGCGCGTGCTGCGGCTGCGCAACGTCGCGGTGGCGAACACGTGCGGCGTGCTGTGGGCGGCGGCGATGTTCGCGTGGTTCTTCCTCTCGGCGCTCTACCTGCAGCTCGTGCTGCACTACGACCCGCTGCACGTCGGCCTCGCGTTCCTGCCCGGCAACGTCGTGATGGGCGTGCTGTCCGTGCGCTTCTCGGCGCGGCTCGTGATGCGCTTCGGGATCCGCCCGCCGCTCGGCGTGGGGCTGCTGATCGCCGCCGTCGGCCTCGCGCTGCTCGCGCGCGCGCCGGTCGACGGCAGCTACGTCACCGACGTGCTGCCGAGCATGGTGCTGCTCGGTCTGGGCGCCGGCATCGCGTTCAACCCCGTGCTGCTGGCGGCGATGGGCGACGTCGAGCCGCACGAGTCGGGCCTCGCCTCCGGCCTCGTGAACACCGCCTTCATGATGGGCGGCGCGCTCGGCCTGGCGGTGCTCGCGAGCGTCGCCGCGTCGCGCACCTCGTCGCTGGCGGCGAGCGGCCACGGGCACCTGGGCGCGCTCGTCGGCGGCTACCACACGGCGTTCGTGATCGGGGCGGCGTTCGCGGTCGCGGCGGCGACGATCGGGGTGCTGCTGCTGCGGCCGAAGCCGATGGCCGCGCCGCACGCAGAGCACGCCGAGGGCGCCGAGCGCGCGCCCGCGGAGCCGGTCTTCGCCGAGGCGTAGGATCGGCGCATGGAGGCTTCGCTCGCACGTCCCGCCGGCCCGCTCGACGAGGGCTTCGAGTCCTACCGCCGCGAGCTGACCGGCTACTGCTACCGCATGCTCGGCTCGCCGTTCGAGGCCGAGGACGCCGTCCAGGAGGCGTTCGTGCGCGCGTGGCGCGCCTACGACCGCTTCGAGGGCCGCGCGGCGCTGCGCTCGTGGCTCTACAAGATCGCCACCAACGTCTGCCTCGACATGCTCAAGGGTCGCGAGCGCCGGGCGCGGCCGATGGACCTCGGCCCGGCGCGCGAGCCCGTGGCCGAGAACCTCGACACGCTGCCGGAGGTCACGTGGCTGCAGCCCGTGCCCGATGCGATGGTGGCCGCGGACGGCGACCCGGCCGAGGTCGCGCAGGCGCGCGAGACGGTGCGCCTCGCGTTCGTCGCGGCGCTCCAGCACCTGCCGCCGCGCCAGCGCGCCGCGCTGATCCTGTGCGAGGTGCTGCGCTGGCAGGCGTCGGAGGCCGCCGAGCTGCTCGACACGAGCGTCGCGTCGATCAACAGCGCGCTTCAGCGCGCGCGGGCGACGCTCGAGACGCGCGAGACCGCGTCCGTCGCCGCCGCCGACCTCGGTGCGCAGGAGCGCGACCTGCTCGCGCGCTACGTCGCCGCGTTCGAGGCCTACGACATCGAGCGCCTGACCGAGCTGCTGCACGAGGACGCGACGCAGTCGATGCCGCCGTTCAGCCTCTGGCTCTCCGGCCGCGACGACGTCTTCGCCTGGTGGTTCGGGCCGGGCATCGGCTGCAAGGGCTCGCGCGTCCTCCCGGCGCCGGCGGCGAACGGCTCGCCCGCCTTCGGGCAATACAAGCCGGCCGAGAACGGCGACGGCTACGAGCCGTGGGCGCTCCAGGTCGTCGAGATCGCCGGCGAGCGCATCGGCGAGATCACCTTCTTCCTCGAGACCGAGACGCTGTTCCCGCTGTTCGGGCTGCCGCCGCGGCTGGACGCCTAGCGACTCAGCTCGGCCTGAGCGTCTCGGCCAGCCCCGCCAGCTCGATCAGCTCGAGCAGCTCCGGCGAGGCGCCGCGCAGGCGCAGCTCGTGGTCGAGGCGGCGCGCGGCGAGAGCCACGCGGGCGAGCAGGTCGAGCATCGCGACATCGGCCGTGACGCCGCTCACGTCCAGTTCGACGCAGGTGCGCTCGTCCATGTGCAGGGTGGACCGCGCGCTGCGCCGAAAGTCATCGGTGCGTAGGCTGCCGCTCCGATGCCCACGAACCTGGACGGCAGGCGCGCGCTCGTCACCGGCGGGGCGAGCGGCCTCGGGAAAGCGACCTGCGAGGCGCTCTCGCGCGCGGGCGCGCGCGTGATGGTGGTGGACGTCGACGAGAACGGCGGCCGCGCGGTCGCGGACGCGCTCGGCGGCGAGTTCTTCCGCGCGGACGTCTCGAGCCTCGACGAGAACCGCGCGATGGTCGCCGCCGCGGTCGAGCGGCTTGGCGGCCTCGACCTGCTGTACCTGAACGCCGGGCTGGCGTCGATGATCGGGCTCGACGAGAGCTTCGACCTGGAGCGCTACCGGCGGCTGATGGGCGTCAACCTCGACGGCGTCGTCTTCGGGACGCACGCGGCCCTGCCGGCGCTCGAGGCCGGCGGTGGCGGTGCGATCGTCGCGACCGCCTCGCTCGCCGGCCTCACCGCGGTCCCTTACGACCCGCTGTACGCGGCCAACAAGCACGCGGTCGTCGGCCTCGCGCGCTCGCTCGGCGCGCTGACGGCGCGCGGCGTGCGCTTCAACGCCGTCTGCCCGGGCTTCGCCGAGTCGCGGATCATCGACCCGATCCGCGAGGGCCTCGCGCAGTCCGGGCTGCCGATCATCCCGGCGGAGAAGGTCGCGGCGACGGTGCTCAAGCTCTTCGAGGGCGACATGAGCGGCGAGTGCTGGTACGTGCAGGCCGGCCGCGAGCCCGAGCCGTTCCGCTTCCGCGGCATCCCCGGCCCGCGCGAGGGCGAGGAGGCGCGGGCGTGAACTTCGAGTTGACCGACCGCGCGAAGCATGTCCAGGAGCGCCTGCTCGCGTTCATGGACGAGTGCGTGCACCCGGCCGAGCAGGCGGGTGGCGAGTACTACGAGGCGGTCGAGCCGCTGAAGGCCGAGGCGAAGGCGCGCGGCCTGTGGAACCTGTTCCTGCCCGACGAGGAGCACGGCGCCGGGCTCTCCAACTGCGACTACGCGCCGCTGGCGGAGATCATGGGCCGCACGCGCCTGGCGTCGGAGGCCTGCAACTGCTCGGCGCCGGACACCGGCAACATGGAGGTGCTGCACCAGTTCGGCACGCCCGAGCAGAAGGAGCGCTGGCTCGTGCCGCTGCTCGAGGGCGAGATCCGCAGCGCGTTCGCGATGACCGAGCCGGACGTCGCCTCCTCGGACGCGACGAACATCCGCATGCGGATCGAGCGCGACGGCGACTCCTACGTCCTCAACGGGCGCAAGTGGTGGACGACCAACGCGATGCACCCGAACCTGCGGATCCTGATCGTGATGGGCAAGACGGATCCCGAGGCGCCGACCTACCAGCAGCAGTCGATGGTCCTCGTGCCGGTCGACACGCCGGGCGTCGAGATCAAGCGCAACCTGCCGGTCTTCGGCTACCACGACCACGAGGGCCACGGCGAGCTCGAGTTCACCGACGTGCGCGTGCCGGCCGAGAGCATCATCGCCGGCGAGGGGATGGGCTTCCTGATCGCGCAGGCGCGGCTCGGCCCCGGGCGCATCCACCACTGCATGCGCGCGATCGGCGCGGCCGAGCGCGCGCTCGAGCTGATGTGCGAGCGCGCGGACGCGCGCGAGACCTTCGGGCACCCTGTCTCCCACTACGGCAACATCCGCGACTGGATCGCCGAGTCGCGGATCGAGCTCGAGATGGCGCGCCTGCTCGTGATGAAGACCGCGTGGCTGATGGACACCGTCGGCAACCAGCACGCGCGCATCGAGATCTCCGGGATCAAGTTCGCCGTCCCCGCCATCTGCCTGAGGATCATCGACCGCGCGATCCAGGTCCACGGCGGCGGCGGCGTCTCCGACGACTTCCCGCTCGCCTACATGTACGCGCACATGCGCACCCTGCGCCTCGCCGACGGCCCGGACGAGGTCCACAAGCTCTCCCTCGCCCGCCAGGAGCTGCGCCGCCAGCGCGAGCGCCGCGGGGACACGGAACGACGGATGTGATGAACCCTCCGCTAGGCGGAGGGAACGTGACAAGCGTGATCGGCTAGCGGCGGCGGCGGTGCCGCTTCGCGTGGTGGCGCTTCGCGGCGTGGCGCTTCGCGGCGTGGCGCTGCGAGCGCTTCCGCGCCGCCTTCACGGCCCTCGTGCCGCCCGCGTCGCGCCAGCCGGCAAAGGAGGGCGAGGTCCAGCCGTCGCCTGAGCCGCCGGGCGCCGCTCCGAGCGGCGTGCCGCCGTAGACGACGTTGCCGGAGGCGTCCTGGTAGGTCTGCCACGGGACCGCGCCGGTCTGGTCGACGCCGGGCTTCGACCAGTCGCAGACCCCGGTCGGGAAGGCCTGCTCGAGCTGCGCCCACTGGGCGTCGTCGAACTGGATCGGGTAGTAGTCCTCGCGCCGCAGCGGCTTGAGCTCGCACTTGTTCGTGTCGGTCGCGACGCTCTCGCCGGCCACCATCGCGGGCGTCGCGAAGCGCGTCTGCAGGTCCTCGTTCTGGCAGACCTCGCCGACGCCCGGCACGTCGACCTGATCGACGCCGGGGATGTCCGAGCACTGGTCGTGCACGTCCGCGGGGCGGTCGTCCGCGACCTTCTGCTGCAGCGAGACGTCGCGGTGGTCGGCCTCGACCGCGGAGAGCCAGCGGTCCATCGCGAGCAGGCCCTCGGTCGTGTAGTTCGGGTCGCCGATCAGGGGCGTCTCGCCGAACCAGATCACGTCGTTCTTCGGGAAGTGCCCCTCCTCGCGCTCCAGGCGCGCGCGGATCGCCCAGCTGCGGTACGCGTCGTGGAACGCGCCCGGGTCCGGGCCGCGCAGGTCGATGATCGCGAGGTCCTTCATGTTGTTGGTCTCGTTGACGCCGCCCGAGCGGTAGACGTTGCGCAGCGCGGGCTCGACCGCGTCGGAGCGCTGCGGGATCGAGTTGATGTCGACGTCCTCGCCGCCGACCTTCGCGTTGAGGTCGACGAACTGGGCCGGCGTGATGAGGCCCTTCTGCAGCGCCTCGAGCCCGAACTGCACGCCGACGTCGGAGATCGGCAGGCCGCCGAAGCCGTGGCCGACCGCCTTCTCCATCGGCGACCAGTCGCCGGGCATGCGCGGCCCGAGCACGTTGATCATGTAGTCGGCGAGGTCGCAGCGCACGCCGCCGGGGTTGCTCTGCGCGCTGTAGTCGTCCTGCGTGGGCACACCGGGGCAGCCGTCGTCCGGGACCGCGAGGCTCGTCCAGTAGACCGTGTCGAAGACGATCGCGTTGACGTGGTTGGGGTGGCCTTCGACGGCCGCCCACTGCGCCGGCGTCCAGACGATGCCCGGGCCCCACTTCGACGGGTCCTCCTCGTAGAGGCGCAGCAGGTGGTAGGCGGCGAGCTGCTGCCCGGTCGACCACGCGTCCGGGAACGAGCACTGCGGCAGGATCCCCTGGTAGATGCCCGGATAGGCGTTGGCGATCTGCTGCTGCGCGAGCGAGCCGCCCGAGCAGCCGGTGCCGATCGTGTAGCGGATCGTCCCGTACTCCTCGATCAGGTGCTCCTTGGCCATCGCCAGCGACTCGGCCTGCGTGACGAGGTTGCAGTTGTGGCCGGAGTTGTCGAGCGCCGTCGACATCACCGCGAAGCCGCGCCCGAGCGCGGTCGTCGGGCTGTCGCCGGCGTTCGGGCCGCCGGGGACGGCGACGGTGTCGCTCGTCGTGCTCGGCGCCGTGCCGGACAAGTGCTCGATGCCGCAGCTCGCGCCGTGCGTGATCAGCAGCTTGTGGTTCCAGCCCTCCTGCGGCGCCCACGGCGACCACGGCTTGCCGGGCTGGTAGAGGATGCTGATCTGGTACTGGTCGCGATCCTGGTAGCCGGTCTCCTGGCGGATGATGAACGGCACCGTCTTGCCCTGGTCGGTCGTCGTGGTGGCGACGCTGCCGGCCGCGGGCGGATTCGACGGGTCGTAGGGCTGGAAGCCGCCGCCGGTCGCCGGCATGTACAGGAACTGGAACGTGGCGGGCTTGTTGCACTGCTTGTCGACCGCGCCCGCCTCGCACTGCCACGGCTGCACCTGCGGGCCGGAGAAGACGGGGCCGCCGAGCGGATGGTCGTCGATCGTCTGCGTGGCGCTGTCGCCGCCGGCCTTCGCGACGAGCGTGTCGGCGCCGACGGCGAGGCCCGTGAGCAGGCCCTCGTAGAGGCCGTTCGGGCGCTGCGCGAACTCGCCGCTGACGTCCTTGCCGTCGAGCGTCACCGTGGCGGAGGACGCCCCTGCGGGGAGGCCGATCGAGACGAGCGCGTCGCCGCCGGAGATGACGTCCGCGCGGTCTGACAGCACGTCGATGTGGACCTGGCTCGCGGTCACCGAGCGATGGCGGGCGCGATGATGGCGCGTGTGGTGGCGCGCGGCGTGGGCGGCGGGGGCGAGGGCGATCAGCAGCAGCGCCGCGAGTGCGACGGTGCGCCGGTGCGGGTGTGTGGTCATCGATGCCGGTAACGGCTGAACCGCGTTCGACTTGCGGTGCGTTCGCACCCGGACGCGTGAACCTGATCGGCGAGCACACCGACTACAACGGCGGCCTCGCGCTGCCGTTCGCGATCGCCCAGGGGGTGACCGTGCGCGCCGAGCGGCGCGGCGCGGAGGTGGTCGTGGGCCAAGCCCCGGGGGCGGAGGCGTTCGTGCGCGGGGCGGCCGCGGAGTTGCGCGCGGCGGGCGTGGCGGTGGGCGGCGCCGGGTTGCGCGTCGAGAGCGACCTGCCCCAGGGCGCGGGGCTGGCGTCGTCGGCGGCGCTCACGGTGGCGGTCGCCCTGGCGCTCCTGGGCCTCGCCGGCGAGGAGATGGATCGCATGGCGCTGGCGCGGCTGTGCTCGCGCGTGGAGAACCAGTGGGCCGGCGCGCGCACCGGGCTGCTCGACCAGATCGCCTCGCTCTTCGGCGAGGAGGGCCATGCGCTGCTGGTCGACTTCGCGACGCTCGAGCGCCGGCCCGTCCCGCTCGCGCTCGGCGAGTGGCGCCTGGTGCTGCTCGACTCCGGCGAGCGGCGCGCGCTCGGCGACGGCCGCTACGACGAGCGCCGCGCGGAGTGCGAGCGCGGCGACGAGCGCCGGCTGCGCCATGTGCACGGCGAGAACGCGCGCGTGCGCGCGGCCGTCGCAGCGCTCGACGCCGGCGACGTCGCGGCGCTGGGCCCGCTGCTCGACGCCTCGCACGCGAGCCTGCGCGA
>DASTWP010000033.1:0-3188 GCA_035765835.1 Solirubrobacteraceae bacterium | reverse complement strand
GCCGGCGCGCTCGACACGCGCCTGCCGAAAGGCGCGCGCTCGCTGCGGCAAGCGGCCTGGGCGGGGCTCCAGGACAGCATGCCCCGGGCGGCGCTGCTCTCGATCCATGCCCGCGTCGAGGGCGCGCATCCCGCGATCTGGTCCGACAAGTCGCTCGTGCAGGTCTGGGGCCCGCGCTTCAGCGTGTTCGTCGTCGCGAAGCAGGATCACGCGGTGTTCACCGTGGGTCGCTATCCCGACGACGCGCGCGGGCAGCGCGTCGCGGAGGAGATGGCGGCGAAGCTGCACGACGTGCTTGGCGGGCGCACGCTTCCCGACCGCGAGCTCGGGCTCACGAACGGGGTGCGCTACGCGACGACGACCGGCACGGTGCAGATCCGCTGGGAGGGCGCCCGAGCGCCGCAGGTGTGGACCGTGCCGCGGCCGAAGATCGAGCCTGCCGCTGCACGCGACGAGCTCGCACGCCGGTACCTCCACGTCTACGGGCCCGCGACCCCGGCGTCGTTCGCGAAGTGGGCAGGCATCGGCGCGCGAGCGGCGCGCGCCGCGTTCGACGCCATCGACCTGACGCCGGTGCGGACGCCGATCGGCGACGCGTGGATCCTGACGAGCGACGAGGCGGCCTACCGCGAGCCGCACGACCCGGCGCCCGCCCGCCTGCTGCCGAGCGGCGACTCCTACTTCCTCCTGCAGGGCGCCGACCGCGCGCTGCTCGTGCCCGACGCCGCCCGCCGCGAGCTGCTCTGGACGCCGCGCGTCTGGCCGGGCGCGGTGCTGCTGCGCGGCGAGATCGCCGGCACCTGGCGGCGCGCGCACGCGAGCCTCACCGTCGAGCCCTGGCGAACGCTCGCCCGGACGGAGCGCGGCGCGATCGAGGCGGAAGCGCAGTCGCTGCCGCTGCCGGGGTTGGACGGCCCCGTGCGGGTCAGCTATACTGAACCATATGGTTCAGTATGAGTCAGCCGTAGACCGCGCCTTCGCCGCCCTCGCCGACCCGACCAGACGCGCCGTCCTCGAACGGCTCGTCGCGGGGAGCGCTACCGTCAGCGAGCTCGCCCAGCCGTTCGGCATGTCCCTGACCGGGATGAAGAAGCACATCCGGCTGCTCGAGGAAGCGGAGCTCGTCACCACCGAGAAGATCGGCCGTGCGCGCAGGTGCATGCTCGCGCCCTTCGCCTTCGAAGGGATCAGCACGTGGCTGCAGCGCCTCGACCGCTTCGCCCAGGTCGTCGAACGCACGAAAGGAGCACGATGAGCAGCACCAAAGGGTTCTCCGCCGAGGAGAAGGCGGCGATGCGCGCACGCGCGAAGGAGCTGAAGCTCGCCGCCGAAGGCGAGCAGGCGATCCGGGACGCGCTGAAGAAGATGACGCCGTCCGACCGCAAGCTCGGCCGGCGCGTGCACGAGATCGTCACCGAGGCCGCGCCCGACCTGACACCGAAGACGTGGTACGGCATGCCCGCGTACGCCAACAAGGACGGCAAGGTCGTCATCTACTTCCGCGACGCCGCGAAGTTCAAGGAGCGCTATGCCGTGCTCGGCTTCCAGGATCCCGCGAAGATCGACACGGGGACGATGTGGCCGGTCGTGTGGGCGCTGACCGACAAGCTGTCGGCCGCCGACGAGAGCGAGATCCGCAAGCTCGTCAAGAGGGCGATCGCGTGAACGTCACGACCGTCACGACCCCGAACGAGCTCGAGATCCGCGTCGAGCGCATCTTCGACGCCCCGCGCGCGCACGTGTACTCGGTGTGGACCGACCCCGAGCTGATCCCGGAGTGGTGGGGCGACGCCACCGTCGTCGAGGAGATGGACGTCAGGCCCGGCGGCGTGTGGCGCTTCCGCACGGCGTTCGGCGTCGTGGAGGGCGAGTTCCGCGAGGTCGAGCCGCCGGCGCGGCTCGTGCAGACGTTCCAGAACCATCTGCAGACGCTCGAGTTCGAAGACCTCGGCGACCGCACGAAGCTCACGCAGACGATGCGCTTCGACTCGACGGAGGCCCGGGACGCGACGATGAGCTACGGCGTCGAGCAGGGCGCGAAGAGCGGGTTCGAACGGATCGACGCGGTGCTGGCCACGCTTTCTGCTTGAGTTCCGCCCGCAGGTGCACGAAGCAGGCGAACTTCTCCGGACGGCCCGCGAGGTGGCCGTGAACTTGTCGTACATCGGCAAGAGCAGCGCGTATGTGCTGGAGCGGCGCCTGCGCGTCTACCGGTCGCCGGCGCGGGGCCCGCTGACGTTCGTCGTCGGGTCGCCGCGCTCGGGCACGACGTTCGTGTCGGGCGCGCTGGCCGAGGCGACCGGCATGGTCGACCTCGGCGAGGTGGCCGCGTTCAAGCGCCGGATCCCGGCGCTGCTCGAGCTGCCGGAAGCCACGCGGCCCCGGCGCGTGCAGCGCGTGCTCGAGCCGGTCCGCTGGCTCGGGCTCTCGCCCGGCCGGCGCGCCGTCGAGCAGACGCCCGAGACGAGCTTCGTCCTCGGCAGCGTGCTCGCCGCGTACCCCGACGCCCGCGCGCTCCACGTCCTGCGCGACGGCCGCGACGTCGTCTGCTCGCTGATCGAGCGCGGGTGGCTCAGCGCCGAGCGCGGCGGGGGCGACGACGCGGGGCGGCCGTACGGCAACCATCCGCGCTTCTGGGTCGAGCCGGAGCGGCGCGACGAGTTCCGCGACGCATCCGAGGCGACGCGCGCCGCATGGGCGTGGCGCCGCTACGTCGAGGCGGTTCGCTCCGTCGGCGAGCGGACGGTCGAGCTGCGGTACGAGCACTTCACCGCCGACCCGCACGGTGCCGCGGCGAGCGTCGCGCCGGAGCTCGGCATCGACGTCGACCGGTTCGCGGCGGCCCTGGGCAGGGCGCACAGCGACTCGGTCGGCAGGTGGCGCCGCGAGCTCGGCGACGAGCAGGTCGCGGACGTCGAGCGCGAGGCCGGCGCGCTGCTCCGCGAGCTCGGCTACCTAGGTGACGATCTCCGGGAAGTTGGGTGAGATGTCGGGATCGCCGAGCGGCCCGCGCGGCACGCAGGCGCCCGGTGCGCGCAGCGCCTGCTGATCCGACGCGACGAGGTCGCCGGCGCGCGGGTTCCGCGGCTCCGCGCCGACCCACGCCCGCCGGATCCGCAACGCAAGCTCGACGAGCGCGCGCGGCGGTAGCGCGGCGGTGCGCAGCAGGAAGTAGCGCGGCGCCGGGA
>DASTWP010000032.1:0-14159 GCA_035765835.1 Solirubrobacteraceae bacterium | reverse complement strand
GCATCCCCGGCGAGAACGTGCGCGTCCTCGGGTTCGAAGTCCGTCAGTTCGCATCGGCGCGCCAGGAGATCCTGCAGACCATGGTCGACCTGCAGGCGGAACTGACGCCGGACCTTGTCCTCATGCCGTCTGTGGATGATCTGCACCAAGACCATTACACGATCGCGATGGAGGGCCTACGGGCGTTCAAGCGCGGTTCGATCCTCGCGTACGAGGTGCCGTGGAACAACATCCAGTTCCGGACCGAATGCTTTGTCTCGGTCGACGACGAAGCCGTGGAGGCAAAGGTCCGGGCCATCGGCTGCTATGCGTCCCAGGGACACCGGCTGTACAGCGACCCGGAGTACATCCGGTCCCAGCTCCGCTTCCGCGGCACGCAAAGCGGTCAGCGTTACGCGGAGGCCTTCGACGTCGTGCGCTGGATCCTCTGACCCGCGCTCAGCCAGCCGGAGGAGCATCCACATGGCGGATCGTGCGCGCCGGCACCCCGGCGACCACGTCCCCCGAGGGTACGTCGCGAATGACGACGGCGCCGAGCCCGACCAGAGCCCGCTCGGCAACGGTGACCTTGTTCCGCACGACGGCGCCGGGCGCAACGTAGCTGTCGGCCTCGAGCGTCGTGCTACCGCCGATCATCGAGAGGGCGATTACCATCGCTCTCTCGCCGACCACCACGTTGTGCGCGATGTGGCAGAGGTTGTCGATCTTCGCGCCGTTTTCGATCCGCGTCGCCCCGAGCGTCCCGCGGTCCACGCAGGTGTTGGCGCCGATCTCGACGTCGTCGCCGATCTCGACATTGCCAACCTGCGGAAACTTCAACCACGTCCCGCGTGCGTCGCGCTCGAATCCGAAGCCGTCGGCACCGATCACGACTCCTGGGTGGATCGTGCATCGGGCGCCGATCACGCAACCACCCAGGATCCACACGTTGGCCCCGATGACCGTGCCGCGTCCAACGCGCACACTGTCGCCCAGAACGGAGTGGTGTCCGACGTAGACATTCTCGGCGAGCTGGCAGTCCGCGCCGACGACGGCGGTCCGCTCCACTCCGGTTGGCGGCGGAGCGGTGCCGAAGCGCTCCAACGCCCGAGCGAATGCCCCACGCGGGTGTCGAACAGGGAGCACGACCGGCTCGCCGGACGATCGTGCCACCTCGCCGGGCGCGATCACCACCGCGGCCACGATGTCCGACCAGTGGTCGGGAGCTTCCCGTGCCCACGTCACCGCGCCGGGCACGGGGTCCGTCAGGGAGCAGAAGCCGTGCAAGTCGAGCTCGGGAAGAGCCTCCGCATCCGCCGTCTCGAGCTCCCCCAGCTCGCGTAGGTACGCAACGAGCTCCGAGAGCTTGAAGCGTCCTTGGGCTGCCACGGGGCGCGAGTCTAGCTACGGTCTGCGCCCATGGCCCAGTGGATCGTCCCGCTCGCCGACGTCGTCGTCCCCGAGGACGACATCGCCGCCGTGGCCGAGACGTACCGCTCGGGCTGGCTCAGCATGGGGCCGCAGACGGAGGCCTTGGAGGCCGAGCTGGCCGCCTACACCGGGGCCGCGCACGCGCTCGCCGTCACGAACGGCACGGCGGCGCTGCACCTGATCTGTGCCGCCGCGGGCCTGGGGCCGGGCGACGAGGTGATCACGCCGTCGCTGACGTTCGTCGCGACCGTCAACGCGATCGCCTACACGGGCGCGACGCCGGTCTTCGCCGACGTCGCCGGGCTGACCGAGCCGTGGCTGTCCGCGGCGGCCGCCGAGGCGGCGATCACGCCGCGCACGAAGGCGATCATGACGATGAGCTACGGCGGCCATCCCGGCGAGACCGCGGCGCTGGCGGCGCTGGCGCGCGCGCGCGGGCTGGTGCTGCTCGAGGACGCCGCGCACGCCGCCGGCTCGCGCATCGACGGCCGCCATCTCGGCACCTTCGGCGCGGCCGGCGCGTTCAGCTTCTTCTCGAACAAGAACCTCGCCGTCGGCGAGGGCGGCCTCGTCGTCACCGACGACGACGCGATCGCGGCCGACATGCGGCTGCGCCGCTCGCACGGCATGACGACGCTGACCTGGGACCGCCACCGCGGCCACGCCTCCAGCTACGACGTCGTCGCGCTGGGCTTCAACTACCGGATCGACGAGCCGCGCGCCGCGCTCGCGCGGGCGCGGCTGCGACGGCTGGACGAGGAGAACGCCGCACGCGGCGTGCTGGACGCGCGCTACCGCGCGGCGCTGGCGGACGTCGAGGGCATCGTCCCGGCGCTCGAGCCGGTCGCGGGCGCACAGCCGGCGCACCATCTCTTCACGGTCGTCCTCGAGGAGGGCCTCGACCGCGACGGCTTCCGGCGCAGCCTCGCCGAGCGCGGCGTCCAGACGAGCCTCCACTACCCGCCGGTGCACCGCTTCGCGATCCACGCCCGCCCGGACGCCGACCTGCCGATCACCGACGCCTACGCCGCGCGCGCGGTGACGCTGCCGATGTTCGCCACGATGACCGAGGAGCAGCAGGACACGGTGCTCGATGCCGTGCGCGCCGCGGTGAACGAGGCCGCCGCGGCGACCACGGACTAGCTGCGCCCGCTCCGCGCGCGATCCGCGGCGCGGTTCGTCGTGGCTGAGCGGTGACGCTGCCCGGGGACAGTGCTGTTGCACGGACCCGGGCCGGCGGCGCCGCTCAGGCGCGGCGAGACGCCCCGCGGATCGTGCGCGGTCACTCCCATTCGATCGTGCCGGGAGGCTTCGACGTGATGTCCAGCACCACCCGGTTGACCTCGCGCAGCTCGTTGATCATGCGCGAGGCGATCTGCTCGAGCAGGTCGTAGGGCAGGCGCGCCCAGTCAGCGGTCATCGCGTCGTCGCTGGTGACCGCACGGATCACGACGACGTGGCCGTAGGTGCGCTCGTCGCCCTGGACGCCGACCGTGCGGATGTCCGGCAGCACGCAGAAGGACTGCCACAGCTCGCGGTAGAGGCCGGCGTTGCGAATCTCGTCCTGGAGGATCGCGTCGGCGTCTCGGAGCAGGTCCAGGCGCTCCTTCGTGGCCTCGCCGCCGACGATGCGGATCGCGAGCCCCGGGCCCGGGAACGGCTGGCGCCAGACGAGACGCTCGGGCAGCCCGAGCTCCGCGCCGACGGCGCGGACCTCGTCCTTGAACAGCGTTCGCAGCGGCTCGACGAGCTCGAACTGGAGGTCCTCGGGCAGGCCGCCGACGTTGTGGTGGGACTTGATCGTCGCCGTCCCCGTCCCGCCGCCGGACTCGATCACGTCGGAGTAGAGCGTGCCTTGCACGAGGTAGTGCGCGTCGCCGATCCGGGCCGCCTCCTCCTCGAAGACGCGGATGAACTCGGCGCCGATGATCTTGCGCTTGGCCTCAGGGTCGCTGACGCCGCCGAGCCTGCCGAGGAAGCGGTCCTCGGCGTCGACGGCGACGAGCGGGACCTTGAAGGTGTCGCGGAAGGCGGAGATCACCTGCTCGCCCTCGTTCTTGCGCATCAGCCCGTGGTCGACGAACACGCACGTGAGCTGGTCGCCGATCGCGCGGTGCACGAGCAGCGCCGCGACGCTCGAGTCGACGCCGCCCGAGAGGCCGCAGATGACCTTGCCGTCGCCGACCTGGGCGCGGATGCGCGCGATCTGCTCCTCGACGATCGACGCCGCCGACCACGTCATCTCGCAGCCGCAGACGTCGGCCAGGAAGGTCTTCAGGACCTCCTGCCCGTAGGGCGTGTGCACGACCTCGGGGTGGAACTGGATGCCGTAGACGCCCTGCTCGACGGACTCGAACGCGGCGACCGGCGAGGCCGTCGAGGCGGCCAGCGCGGTGAAGCCCGGCGGCGGCGCGAAGACGGTGTCCCGGTGCGACATCCAGCAGCTCTGCTCGGACGGCAGCCCGGCGAGCAGGCGGCCGGGCTCGGCGACCGTCAGCTTCGAGCGCCCGAACTCCCCCACCTCGGCGCCCTCGACCTGGCCGCCGAGCGCGAGCGCGAGCAGCTGCATGCCGTAGCAGATGCCGAGCACAGGGATCCCGAGCTCGAGCAGCTCGCGATCCAGCGCCGGCGCGCCGTCGGCGTACACCGACGCCGGGCCGCCGCTGAGGATCAGGCCCTTCGGCCGGCGCCGCGCGACCTCCTCGGCGCCGACGTGGTGGGGCAGCAGCTCGCTGAAGACGCCGCACTCGCGCACGCGGCGCGCGATCAGCTGCGAGTACTGCCCGCCGTAGTCGAGGACGACGACCTCGTCGACCGCCTGCGGGGTCTCGATCGCGCCGCTCTCGTCGACGAGCTCCGTCGCCGCCGTTGATGCAGTGACGACGGAATGCTCGCTCACCAGCGGCTCCTTGGGGCGCGCTCTCGCCGCACGCCGAGACCGCGCCCTTGCTTCATGTGGTCAGGGCTGGAGTCTTGTCCTGCGTTGCCACGCCGTTCTGCGCCCCCGGGTGGGCGCCGGCGGCCGCGCCGCGGCTGCCCATGCCGACCCCCTGCGCGGTCTGGAGCAGCTTGCCCTCCGTCTGCAGCGCCGGGGCGATCATCAGCTCCGCGCGGTTGAACTCCGCGATGTCCTGGTAGCCACAGGTCGCCATCGAGGTGCGCAGCCCGCCCATGAGGTTGAACGTGCCGTCGTTCTCGTGCGCGGGGCCGGTCAGGATCTCCTCGAGGCTGCCGTTCTGCACCGTCTGCACGCGCGCACCGCGCGGCAGCGTCGGGTGGAACGTCGCCATGCCCCAGTGGAAGCCGCGACCGGGCGCCTCGTAGGCGCGCGCCAGAGGCGAGCCGATCATGACCGCGTCGGCGCCGCAGGCGATCGCCTTCGAGACGTCGCCGCCGGTGCGCATGCCGCCGTCGGCGATGACCTGGACGTACTCGCCGGTCTCGAGCATGTGCGTGGAGCGCGCGCCCGCGACGTCGGCGATCGCCGTCGCCTGCGGCACCCCCACGCCGAGCACGCCGCGCGTCGTGCAGGCGGCGCCCGGGCCGACGCCGACGAGCACGCCGGCCGCGCCGGTGCGCATCAGGTGAAGGCCGGTGTGGTAGCTCGCGCAGCCGCCGACGATGACGGGCACCGGCAGCTCGGCGATGAACTCCTTGAGGTTCAGCGGCTCGGTCGTCTGCGAGACGTGCTCGGCCGAGACGACCGTGCCCTGGATGACCATGATGTCGAGCCCGGCCTCGAGCGCCAGCTCGTAGTACTTGGAGACGCGCTGCGGCGTCAGCGACGCGGCCGCGACGACCCCCGGCTCGGCCTTGATCTCCTCGATCCGGCGCGTGATCAGCTCAGGCTTGATCGGCTCCTGGTAGATCGCCTGCATCTCGCGCGTGGCGACGTCCTTCGGGAGCTTCGAGATCCGCTCGAGCTGCTCCTCCGCGTCCTCGTAGCGGGTGAAGATGCCCTCCAGGTTGAGGACCGCGAGGCCGCCGAGCCGGCCGATGACCTTCGCCGTGCGCGGCGAGACCACGCCGTCCATCGCGGAGGCGAGCAGCGGCAGCTCGAACCGGTAGGGGCCCAGCTTCCAGGAGATGTCGACGTCGTCGGGGTCTCGCGTGCGCCGGCTCGGCACGATCGCGATGTCGTCGAATCCGTAGGCGCGGCGGGCCTTCTTGCCCCGGCCGATCTCGATCTCCATCAGGGCATCCTAGGGTCGCGGGCGGACGAGAAGACCCCGCGCAGGCGGGGTCCAGGAAGGGGCGAACGGTGGCTGTGGCGGCGGCGAACCACGCCTAGTCGAGGATACCAGCGGGGCCCGGCGGAACCCGGGCACAGAGGGCGCTATGACACCTCGGCCGGCGCCTGCAGCCGCTCGACCTCGATGTCGCCGAGCAGGCGGTCGACCTCGCGCGGATCGACCAGGCCCGCGCCCAGCCGCTGCGTCGACTCGGCGCCGCAGGCGACGCCGTAGCGCAGGCAGTCCTCCGGCCGCGAGCCTCCGTAGCGAGCCGACACGTAGCCGGCCAGGAACGCGTCGCCGGCGCCGACCGCCGCGACGGCCTCGCGCGGCGGGATCCGCGCGCGCAGCAGCGAGCGTCCCCCGTCGATCAGCAGCGACGCGACGCAGCCGTCCGGCAGCGTGACGATCGCCTCGCGCGGGCCGAGCTGGACGAGCTCGCGCACGGCCATCACGCGGTCCTCCTCGTCGTTGAACTCGTGCCCGACGAGCTCCTCGGCCTCGAGCACGTTCGGCGAGATCACGTCCGGCTCCGCGCGCACCGCGAGGCGCATCGGCTCGCCGTCGGCGTCCGCGAGCGTCGTGACGCCCATGCGGTGCAGCTCGCGGATCAGCGCCGCATAGATGTCGGGCTCCACGCCGCGCGGCAGCGAGCCGGCGAAGACGACGATGTCGGCCCCACGCGCCAGGTAGAGCAGCTTGTCGCGGAACAGCTCGACCTCGCTCGCGCTCACCGCCGGGCCGCGCTCGTTGATCTCGGTCGTCTCGCCGTTGGTCGGGTCGTAGACGGCCGTGTTCGTGCGCGACTCCTCGCGGATGCGGATGAAGTCGTTGAGGATCGACTCGGCGGTGAGCTGCTCGACGATCCGCGTGCCGGTCTGCCCGCCCGCGAAGCCCGTCGCGATCACGGGCTGGCCGAGCGTCTTCAGCGCGCGCGCGACGTTGATGCCCTTGCCGCCCGCCATCGTCGTCTGCTCGACGGTGCGGTGCCGGCGCCCGAGCCGGAAGTTCGGCACGGACAGCGACTTGTCGATCGCCGCGTTGAGCGTGACGGTGATGATCATGCGGTCCCGGTGCTCCCAGCCCGTCGCCGGCGGCGGCGGACCGCCCGCCGGCGAAGAAGCACGAGCACGAGGCTACCGGTTGCGAGCGCCGTCGCGAGGGCGGCCAGCGCGGCGGCGAGGATGGCGCCGGTGCGCGCCGGCGGCGCGGGGACGGCCGCGGCCAGGACGAGCGGCGCGCGCGCGACCACGCGCCCGCGGCGCAGGACCTCGACGGTGCCGACGCGCGCGCCGCGGCGCAGCGGGCCCGAAACCGCGCCCGGCACGCCGGCGAGGCGCGTGCGCAGGCGATCGCCGAGCGCGATCGTGCGCGTGAGCGTGGCGCCGGCGAGGAGCCCCACGCGGCGCCCGCTGCGGCCCTTCACCGGCGCGCTGCCGAGCGGCTGCCCGGCGCGGAGCGCCTGCACGAGGCGGTAGCGGCCGAGGCCGTAGCGCAGCAGCGCGAGCGTGTCGGCGTCGCGCGCCTCCTCGGTCGGCTCGCCGAGCACCGCGCTGACGACGTTGACGCCGTGGCGAGTGGCCGAGCCCACGAGCACGTAGCCGGCGTCGTGCGTGTGGCCCGTCTTGACGCCGTCGACCGAGGCGACCTCGCTCACGAGCGTGTTGCGGTTGGCGATCCGCCGCGGGTGCGCGCCGCTGTAGAGGATCGTGCTCGGGCGGTTCATGACCTCGCGCGCGAAGCGGTCGCGGCGCAGCAGCAGCGCCAGCTTCACGAGGTCCTCGGCCGTCGAGTAGTTGCCGGGCTGGTCGAGCCCGATCGGGTTGGCGTAGTGGGTGGCGCGCAGGCCCAGCTGGCGCGCGCGGGCGTTCATGAGCGCGACGAAGCGCTGCCTGGAGCCCGCGATGTCGACCGCGAGCGTCTCGGCCGCGTCGTTGGCGCTGGCCAGCAGCAGGCCGCGCAGGAGGTCGGCGACCGTGAGGCGCTCCCCCGCCTTCAGCCCGATCACGGACTCGGCCGGCATCGGGTGGTACGGGGCCGCGACGAGGACCTTGCCGAGCGGCTCGCGCTCGACGGTCAGCAGCGCCGTCATCAGCTTGGTCGTGCTCGCGATCGGGCGGCGCTGCATCGCGTGGCGCGCGTAGACGACGTCGCCGGTGGCGGGTTCCACGAGGATCGCGGCCTTCGCGTGCAGGCGCGGCAGCGTCGGCGAGGAGGCGGCGCGCGCCGCACCCGCCGACGCCGTCGCCAGCGCGGCCGCGAGGGCCGCCACTGCGCCAGCGCGCCTCACGGGCGCAGCCGGATCCGCTGGCCGATGTGCATGGCGGACGCGTCGAGCCCAGGGTTCAGCGCCTCCAGGCGGTCGAGCGGCACTCCCGTCTTGGCCGCGATGCCGACCAGCGTGTCGCCCTGCTGGACGGTGTAGGTCGCGGGAGCGGCGGGCTTGGCCTGCTTCGGCGGCGTGGTGCCCTTGCGGGGCCCGCTCGAGCTCGTGGTGCTCGTCGTCCCGGGGCCGGGCCCGGAGCCCGACCCGTCCGAGCCGCCGTTCGAGGAGCCGCTCTGCACGATCGCGTAGACCGCGATCGCGACGATCACGAGGGCCAGCGGGGCCAGCCAGCGCCCTGAGCGGCTACGACGCATCGGTGGGCGATGAGGATAGGAGGGGCCGCCGCGGCGACGGCTACGCGGCGAGCGCCCATGCGGCCGCGCGCAGCCGCTCGGCCTCCGCGCGCGCCGCGGCCGCCGGCTCGCCGCCCGCCTCCTCGTGCGCGCCCACGATCGAGCGCGACGCGGTCACGAGCCCGCCCGCGCGGCCCGGCGCGAAAGCCGGGGCGAGATCCTCGACCCGGCCGCCCTGGGCGCCGACGCCGGGAAGCAGGAACGGCGTTCGCGGCATCAGCTCGCGCATGCGCGCGACGTGCTCGGGGACGGTCGCGCCGACGACGGCGCCCACGTCGGCGATGCCGGCGTCGCCCGTGCGGCCGAGCCGCGCGACGATCGCTGCGACCGCCTCCCACAGCCGGCCGCCGGCAGCGAGCTCGAGGTCCTCCACGTCCGCGGCGCCCGGGTTCGAGGTGCGCACGAGCACGAAGACGCCGGCGCCCACCTCGCGCGCGCCGCCGATCAGCACCTCGAGCGTGTCGACGCCCATGTACGGGTTCGCGGTGAAGGCGTCGGCGCGCACGCTGTCGACCTCGCCCCACGGGGTCGGGGTCGAGCCGACGAGCGCCTGCGCGTAGGCGCGGGCGCTGACGTCGATGTCGCCGCGCTTGGCGTCGGCGAGCACGAGCAGGCCGGCGGCGCGCGCGTGGGCGATCGTCTTGCCGAGCGCGGCCCAGCCCGGCGCACCGAGGCGCTCGAAGCAGGCGAGCTGCGGCTTGACCGCGACGCAGGCCGGTCCCGCGGCGTCGATCACCGCGCGGCAGTGCGAGGCGACCGCCTCCGCCGCGCGGTAGGTCGCGCCTGGCAGCCCCGGATCGGGCTCGGGGACGGGCCAGAGGCGCGACGGGTCCGGATCGAGCCCCAGGACGACCTGGGACTCGCGCCGGAAGACGAGGTCCGCCAGCCGGTCGCCGAAGTGCGCTCCGGCCGGCGGCTCGATCGGGTCTTCGGTTCCGGTGCTCAGTTGTTGACGGACTTCTTGAGCCCGGAGCCCGCGGTGAAGCGCGGCACCCTCGACGCCGCGATCTGGATCGGCTGGCCGGTGCGCGGGTGGACACCCTGACGCGCGCTGCGATCGGCGACGTGGAACTTGCCGAAGCCCGAGAACGTGACCTCGCTCCCACGCTTCAGGGTGTCCTCGATCACCCCGAGAACCGCGTCGACCGCCTCAGTGGCCTCCTTCTTGCCGAGGTTTGCCCGGCTGGCGACCTGGTCGACGAACTCTGACTTCGTCACGTGCGCTCCTCCTTCGAGAGGTGGTGGTATGGCGACGCTATCAGCGGCTCCGGACGGCATGTCCGGGAAATCCGCTTCGCGAAGCCATTTTCGGTCGGTATCTCTGACTTGAAACCCGCTCTTTGCGGTTCTTGTGCTCCGAGCGGCAGCGGCGCAGTGTGTCCGCGGCGTCGGACGGACCCGGAAGAATGCGCCGGTGCCGCTGAACCGCATCGCATGGCTGGTGACCGTCGCAGGCTTCCTGCTGGCGGCGGTCCTCCTGCTCGTCTCGGGCTATCAGGGCTATTCGGCGGTGACCGCGGCGGTCGCCTGCTCGGCCGCGATCAACCTGCTGTAGGGCGCCCGGCGCCCTCAGCCGAAGCGGTCCGCGCGCACCCGGTCCTCGGGCTCCAGGTGGACGAGGACCGTCGTGTTCTCCAGGCGCGAGCGGATCGCGTGCTCGACCTGATGCGCGAGCCCATGGGCCTCTTCGAGCGAGGTGCCGGCGGCGAACTGGAGGTGCAGGTCGACCTCGTGGCGGCTGCCGACGTGGCGCGCGCGCAGGTCGTGATAGCCGGCGACGCGCCCGCCGACGAACGACTCGACCACCGCCCTGACGGGGTCGAGCTCCTCGGCGGGCAGCGTCTCGTCGATCAGCCGCCGCCCCGCGCCCAGCAGGATGCGCACCCCGGTGACGCAGATCGCCCCGGCGACCATGAGCGCCACCGCCGCGTCGATCCACTGCGCGCCGGTGATCTTCACGAGCACCAGCGCGACCAGCACGCCGAAGGACACGAGCGCGTCGGTGTGCAGGTGCGCGCCGTCGGCCGCGAGCGCCGCCGAGCCGGTGGAGCGCGCCGTGCGCGTGAGGTAGCCGCCGACGAAGAGGTTCGCCACGGCCGCGGCCGCGACGACGGCCATGCCCGCCCCGATCGAGTCCACGTGGCCGCCCTCGGCGAGCCGGCGGATCGCCTGCGCCGCGATGACCGCCGCGCCGACGAGCAGCAGCACCGCCTCGATCCCGGCGCTGAGGTCCTCGAGCTTCTCGTGGCCGTACTGATGCGTCGAGTCGGCGGGCTCGTCGGCCTTGCGCACGGAGAAGAACGTGATCAGCGACGCGACGAGGTCGATCGCCGACTGGACGGCATCGCTGAGGATCGCGACGGAGCCCGTCACGACGCCGGCGACCGCCTTGCCGACGATCAGGACCGTGTTCGACGCGATCGAGAGCGCCGCGGCGCGCGTCTTCAGCGGCTTCGCAGCCATGCCAGCAGCTCCCGCGCGGCGCGGCCGCGGTGGCTGATCGCGTCCTTCTCGGCCTGCGCGAGCTCGGCCATCGTGCGGCCGTCGTCGTAGTCGTCCGGCACGAACGCGGGGTCGTAGCCGAAGCCGCCGGCGCCGCGCGGCGCGGATGCGAGCGTGCCGGTGCAGCGCGCCTCGAGCACCTGCTCGACGCCCTCCTGGGGGTCGACGTAGGCGATCGCGCACACGTAGGCGAGCGGGCTGCCGGGCGGGGCCTCTCGCAGCAGCTTCGCGAGGTTCTCCTCGTCGCTCGCGCCCTCTCCCGCGTAGCGGGCCGAGCGCACGCCGGGCGCGCCGCCGAGCGCCTCCGCCGCGATCCCCGAGTCGTCGGCGATCGCCGCACGGCCGGTCGCCGCGGCGGCGGCGCGGGCCTTGCCGAGCGCGTTCTCCGCGAACGTCTCCCCGGTCTCGGGCGGCAGCTCGACGTCGTCCGGCAGCGGCTCGATCGCGTACGGCTCCAGCAGCGGGGCGAGCTCGCGGACCTTGTGCCGGTTGCGGGTGGCGAGCACGAGCCTCACGGCGCGGCGCCCGCGCCGGACCCGGCGGCGATCGCCTCCTGCTGCGCGGCGCGCAGCTGCTCGATGCCGCCGGCCGCGAGCGCGAGCAGCTCGTCCAGGTGCGCGCGCGAGAGCGGCGTGCGCTCGGCGGTCGCCTGGACCTCGACGAGACCGCCCTCGCCGGTCATGACGACGTTCGCGTCCACCTCCGCGGTGGAGTCCTCGGAGTAGTCGAGGTCCAGCAGCGGCGTGCCGCCGACGATGCCGCAGGAGACGGCCGCCACCGACCCGCTCAGCGGCTCGCCCTCGAGGCGCCCCGCCGCGCGCAGGCGCTCGCACGCGAGCGCCAGCGCCACCCACGCGCCCGTGATCGACGCGCAGCGCGTGCCGCCGTCGGCCTGGAGCACGTCGCAGTCGAGGTAGATCGTGTTCTCGCCGAGGCCGGCGAAGTCGATGACCCCGCGCAGCGAGCGGCCGATCAGGCGCTGGATCTCGACCGTACGGCCGTCCGGGCGGCCCTTGCTGACGTCCCGCTGCTTGCGCTCGCCCGTCGAGGCCGGGAGCATCCCGTACTCGGCGGTGACCCAGCCGCGCCCGCTGCCGGCGAGCCAGCGCGGGACGCCCTCCTGGTGCGAGGCCGTGCAGATCACGCGCGTCTCGCCCATCGAGATCAGCGCCGATCCGGTCGCGGTGCGCATGAAGCCGGGCTCGATCGACACCGGCCGCAGGCCGTCGGCCGGGCGGCCGTAGGAGCGCGTGCGGCCCGCGCCGTCGCTGCCCGCCGCGCTCACGCCGCCGCCTCGCGCTGCGGCAGGGAGAGGTGCTCGACGGGGCCGAGCGGCAGCTGCAGGAAGCGCGTGCCCTGGGCGCGGAACGCCTCCGGGTCGCCGGTGCAGAGGAAGCGGTACTCGCCCTCGGCCGTGCGCGGGCTGGCGAGCTCGCGCGAGGAGAGCGCGTGCTCGACCTGGCGCGCGAGCGCGGCGCCCGAGGTGACGATCCGGACCGCGCGGCCGAGCGTGCGCTGGAGCATCGGCTGCACGAGCGGGTAGTGCGTGCAGCCGAGGATCACGGTGTCCACGCGCGCCTGGAGCAGCGGCGCGCAGGACGCGCGCACGGCGTCGACGAGCCGCTCGTCGAACCCGGCGCCGTCCTGGATCAGCGGCGCGAGGTCCGGGCACGGCACCGCGACCAGGTCCACGTGCGGGTCGGCCGCCGTCACCGCCTGCGCGTAGGCGCCGCTGTCGACGGTGGCGGGCGTGGCCAGCAGCCCGATGCGCCCGTTGCGCGTGGCGACGACCGCCTGCTGCGCCTCGGGGCGCACGACGCCGAGGACGTCGACCCCGAGCGTCGTCTCGAGCATCCGCCGCCGCAGCGCCGGGAGCGCCGCGGCGGTGGCCGTGTTGCACGCGACGACGAGCAGCTTCGCGCCGCGCGCGAGCAGTTCCTCTGCGATCTCCATCGCGAAGCGCTCGAGCTCCGCCGGCGTGCGCCGGCCGTACGGGAAACGGGCCGTGTCGCCGAGGTAGACGAAGTCCTCGTTGGGCAGCTGCACGAGCAGCTCGTGGAGCACCGTGAGGCCGCCGACGCCGGAGTCGAAGACCGCGATCGGCCGCTCGCGCGGGTCTGACGGACGGGTGACCGGGGGCACGCGGGCAGGATACGCCCGCGCCCCGCGGGCACCCCACCGGCCACAGCCGCACGCGAGCGGCCGCCGCTACTTCTTCGCCTGCGCGACGCCGTCGATCGCGTCCTTGATCTTGCCGGACACCGTCGACGCGATCGCCTTGCCGTCCAGGCCGTGCCCGGCGACGACGACCGCCCCGAGGATGCCCGCGACCAGCAGCATCAGCGCGACGTACTCGACCGTTCCCTGGCCGGCGCACTCCCCCAGCCGCGAGCGCAAGCGCAGCAGCGCGCAGTAAGCCTTGACCATCATCGATTCGCCTCCTTGCCGTGAATGGGTGAGGCGGCGAGTCTGCGTCTCCGCGCGTGACGGTCCTAGACGCGATCTGTGCCGATTCTGCGCAGCGAACGCGCCTACATACGCGCCTCCGCCGCGACCTCGTACACCTCGACCGAGGCGCGGCTGCCGATGCCCTCCGGCGGGGTCATGCCCCGGAGCGCGGGCTCGCTGTCACGCATGTCCTGCTCGCTCTCGAACAGGCCGATGATCAGCACCCGGCCGGCGTCCGGCGCCGCGAGCATCGTCAGACCGACGCTCTTCACGCCCTCCGGCGGCCCTTGCCCGACGTTCCCGCGCATCTGCTCCGAGGCGGCACGGATCCCCTCCGCGCTCCCACCCTCGAACGTCGTGACGCGTGCAAGCATCCCGGATCACTCCCCTCTCGTCGGTGTGCCGTCTGCCGTGCGGCGACACTACCGGGGGTGCGCGCACTGGTGGTGACGAACATGTGGCCCTCCGCGGAGGACCCGGCGCTCGGCCGCTTCGTGGCCGACCAGGTCACCGCGCTGTGCGCGCTCGAGGAGCCGGACCTCGAGATCGACGTGTTCTCGTTCCCCCCGGGCGGCTATGTCCGCGCTGCGCGCGACCTGCGCGCCCGCTACCGGCGCACGCGCTTCGACGTCGTGCACGCGCACTTCGGCCTGACCGCATGGCCGGCGCTCGCGGTCCCCGCGGGCGCGCGCGCCTTGACGCTCCACGGGACCGATCTGCGCCACCCGCGCAGCCGGCTGCTCACGCGCGCGGTCCTCGGCCGCCAGGACCTCGTCGGCGTCGTCAGCGAGGACCTCGCGAACGCGCTGCCCGCGCGCACGCGCGCGGGCAGCCGCGTCGAGGTGCTGCCCTGCGGCGTCGACACGCGGCGCTTCCGGCCGCTCCCCC
>DASTWP010000031.1:0-6158 GCA_035765835.1 Solirubrobacteraceae bacterium | reverse complement strand
ATCTGCTGGGGCACCGTGCCGGTCGTGTCGGCGTCCGGGTGCGAGGGCGGGGTGGGTGGGGCGGGCGGGCCGGACTCCGGGTGCGTCGTGTCGACCGACCACCAGCCGTGCACCTGGCCGCCCAGCACGTAGACGTTGTCGTAGAGCGAGCCCGGCTCGGGCTCGGCCGACGCGTCGGCGAACGCGACCGCCGCGTCGACGCGGGCGAGCGCGCCGGCATCCAGCTCCTCGCGCTGCTCCTGGGTCAGCAGGCCCTCCGCGACGAGGCGCTCGGCGAAGGTCTCGATCGGGTCGCGCCGGCGCCACTCGGCCACCTGCTCCTTCGTGCGGTACTCCTCGGGGTCGGCCATCGAGTGGCCCCTGAAGCGGTAGGTGATCGCCTCGACGAGCATCGGCCTGCGCTCCTCGCGGGCGATCCTCAGCGCCTCGGTCGTCACGGCGTGCGTGTCGAGCACGTCCATGCCGTCGCAGGTCATCCCCGGAACGCCGAGGCCCTCGCCGCGCTTGTGCAGGTCGGTCACCGCGGAGTGCCGGTCGAGCGCGGTGCCCATGCCGAACTGGTTGTTCGTGACCATGAAGACCACGGGCAGCCGCCACAGCGCGGCGAGGTTCAGCGTCTCGCCGAACGTGCCCTGGTTGGAGGCGCCGTCGCCGAACTGGCAGAGCGTCGCGTCCTCCGTGCCGAGGTAGTCCGAGGCCAGGCCGAAGCCCGCGGCGATCGGCAGGTTCCCGCCGACGATGCCGTAGCCGCCCATGAAGCGCCGCTCGAGGTCGAACATGTGCATCGATCCGCCGCGGCCGTGCGAGGTGCCGTCGACGCGGCCGAACAGCTCGGCCATCACGCGGTCGGGGCTCGTGCCGCGCACGAGCGCGTGGCCGTGCGAGCGGTAGGTCGAGATCAGGTAGTCGCGGTCGCGCATCGCGCGCACCGAGCCGACGATCGTCGCCTCCTCGCCGATCGCGAGGTGCAGGAAGCCGCCGACCTTCGCCTTCGCATACATCTCGCCCGCGCGCTCCTCGAAGCGGCGGATGAGCATCATCGTCCCGAGCCACTCCTTGCAGACGTCGGCGTCGGGAAGCGGGCGCTCGGCCATCGCGGTCACGTTAGCGTAGGTCGGCGTCCCCCTCGAACGCGGCCCAGCGCTCGAAGAACTCGCGCGCGTCCATGCTCTCGAGCTCGGCGCGCAGCATCTCCTCGACCCGGCGCGCGTCGCGTGGCAGCAGGTCCCAGAAGAGCGCGACCTCGCCGTCGTCGATGTCGACGACCTCGATGTGGGCGGGCGAGCCGCGATGGACGATCAGGTGGTAGCGGGCCTTGGCCTTCATCGCGCCGCCCCCGCCCGCTGCGCCAGCGCCGCTGCGGCGCGCTCCAGGTCGCGCTCGCCGTGGAAGACCTCCTCGCCGGTCCACACCGCCGGGACGTCGCGCACGCCGCGCTCGGCCGCGAGGGCCGTCGCGCGCGCCAGCGCCTCCGCGGTGCCCTTCGTCGCGGCGCCCTGCAGCAGCGCGCGCGGGTGCATCTCGCAGGCGCTGGCGGCGATCAGGACGTTGTCCTCGCGGTCGAGCGGCCGGCCGCCGGCGAATGCCTGGCGGAACGCGGCGAGCGCGAACGGCACCGCCTTGCCGATCGACTTCGCGTACGTCGCCGCGCGCATCGCAAAGCCGGTCTCGAACGGGAACGGCTCGGGCCAGCGCAGCGGCTGCAGGCCGCGCCGCGCGGCGCGGGCCTCGTACTCGCCGAGGACGATCGAGCGCTCCTCCGCGCAGCGGAAGGCCTCGAAGGACTCCGCGCCCGGCAGGTCGCGTGCGAGCACGCCGATCCACTCGGTCGCGACCGGCAGCGTCTGGATGACGCGCTCGGCGGCGAGGTATGCGTCGGGGCTGCCGAGGTCGAAGTAGAAGGCCGGCCCGTCCACGGTTTCAGCCGTGGATCAGCCACCCGTCGGCGGCGCGGGCGGCCTCCATCACGGCCTCGCTGAGCGTCGGGTGGCCGTGGATGATGTGCGCGACCTCGCTGTAGCCGCCCTCGAGCAGGCGCACGTTGACGAGCTCCTGGATCAGCTCGGTGGCCTTCGCGCCGACGACGTGCCCGCCGAGCAGCTCGCCGTACTTCGTCTCGCCGACGATCTTCACCATGCCGGTGCGGTCGCCGTAGACGGTGCCGGCGCCGACCGCGCCGTACTGCACCTTGCCGACCGTGACGTCGTAGCCCTCCGCCTTGGCCTGCGCCTCGGTGAGGCCGAAGCTCGCGACGTTCGGCGAGCAGAACGTCGCGCGCGGGATGTCGACGTGCTCGAGCGGGTGCGTCTCGAGGCCGGCCGCGTGCTCGACAGCGATCACGCCCTCGTCGGAGGCCTTGTGGGCGAGCGCCGGCCCGGGCACGAGGTCGCCGATCGCGTAGACCTTCGCGACGTTCGTCGCCTGGTTGCCGTCGACGGCGACGAGGCCGTGCTCGGTGAGCTTGACGCCGGCCTCGTCGAGGCCGAGGCCATCGACGTCGGGCCCGCGGCCCGCGGCGATGACGAGCCAGTCGGCCTCGCCCTTCTGATCGCCGTGGGTGAAGGTGACCTTGTCCTTCTTGGACTCGACGTTCTCGACGAACGTCTTCGTGTGCACGTCGATGCCCTGTTTCTTGAATCCGCGCTCGGCGAGCTTGGAGATGTCGGCGTCCTCGGTGGGCAGCACGCGGTCGAGGCCCTCGAAGAGCTGCACGCCGACGCCGAGGCGCGCGTAGGCGGAGGCGATCTCGGTCCCTGACGCGCCCGCGCCGACGACGACGAGCGTCGAGGGCAGCTCCTCGAGCGCCCACGCCTCCTCGGTGCCGATCACGCGCCCGCCGAACGTCGTCCCCGGGATCGGCTTCTTCACCGAGCCGGTCGCGAGGATCACCATCTTGTTGACGGCGATCTCGGTCCCGTCGAAGTTCCCGCCGATCTTCACGTTGCCCTCGGGCGTCACCGAGCCGTGGCCCTCGATCAGCTCGATCCCGTTCTTCTTGAACAGGCCCGACACGCCTCCGGTCAGCGTCTTGATGACCTTCTTGCGCCGCTCGCCGACCTTCGCGAAGTCGACGGTCGGCTCGTTGACCGAGATGCCGAACTCGTCCGCGTCGCGGACCTCGTCGAGCACGTCGGCCACGCGCAGCACGGCCTTCGCCGGGATGCAGGCGTAGTTCAGACAGCGCCCTCCGACCTGGTCCTTCTCCACCACCGCGGTCTTCATGCCGAGCTGTGCGGCCCGGATGGCGGCGACGTAGCCGCCCGGACCGCTGCCGATGACGACGCAGTCGTAGGAGGAATCAGGCATGCCTTGGACCCTAGCGATCCGCCCTCTGCGGCATCTGTATGCGCGCCATCACCCGCACGAGCTTCCAGAACAGGAAGCCGCCGCAGGCGATCACGCCGATGCAGAGCACGACCGCGAGCGCGTTGGAGGCGCGCAGCAGGAAGAGCGCGAAGACGAGCACGAGCAGCGCGAGCAGCGCCTGGAACCCGAGCACCGCCCAGTAGCGCATCCGCCACAGCCCCGCCGCCGCGACGAACATCACCGCGCAGAAGATCAGCACGCCGCCGGCGGCCGGTCGCGTGCCCTCGATCTTCGTTCCGGCCAGGTAGGCGATCAGGTTCGCGAGGCCGAGCGCGGCGGCGACGAGCGCCGCGGCGATCAGCGCGGGCGGCCGCTCGCCGGGCGCGTACGGGCTCAGCTCCGCGCGCACGGCGGCGTTCTTGGCCTCCGTGCGCTCGGCGCGCGGAGCGCGCTGCGCCGCCGGCTGCGCGACGGCGGCGGGCCGCGGCTCGCTCAGCGTGCGCTTGCGGCTACGCCTGCCCATCGCCGCTCCGTTCCAGGTGGATGCGCAGCTCGTTCGCGGTCGCGCGCGGGTTCTCGGCGTGCGCGATCGCGCGCACGACGACGACGCGGCGCGCTCCGGCGTCGACGACCTCGTGCACGTTGCGGGCGTCCAGGCCGCCGATCGCGAACCACGGCACGTCGACGTTCGCGGCCGCCCAGCGGACCGGCTCGAGGCCGATCGCGGCGCGGCCCTCCTTCGTCGGCGTCTCGTGCACCGGGCCGACGGCGATGTAGTCCGCGCCGCTGCGCGCGCCGGCATGCGCCTGCTCCACCGAGTGCGTGGAGAGCCCGACGATCGCGTCCTCGCCGACGAGGGCGCGGGCGGCGGCGACGGGCTCGTCGTCCTGCCCGACGTGGACGCCGTCGGCGCCCGCCGCGGCGGCGAGGTCGGGGCGGTCGTTGACCAGGAACAGCGCGCCGGCCTCGCGGCAGCGCGCGCCGATCGCCTGCGCGGCGCGCAGCAGCTCCTCGTCGCTCGCCGTCTTGTCGCGCAGCTGCACGACGTCGACGCCGCCCGCGAGCGCGGCGTCGAGCACGCGCTCGAGCGCGGCCGTGTCGGCCACGAGGTACAGGCACGCGTCGTGCAACCGCTGCTGACGTTCGGCGCTCGCCACGGGCCTAGTTTGGCAACTGCGCGCCGCTAGCATCGAAGGCGATTCCCGATCAGCACCAGCCATACGACGTAGCGGTCGTCGGCGGCGGGGTCATCGGCCTCGCGGTCGCGTGGCGCGCGCGCTCGCGCGGCCTCTCGGTCTGCGTGCTCGAGCGCGGCGAGCCGGGCTGCGGCGCGTCGCACGTGGCGGCCGGGATGCTCGCGCCCGTCACCGAGGCGGACCCGGGCGAGCGCGCGCTGCTGGCGCTCGGCCTCGAGAGCGCGCGGCGCTGGCCGAGCTTCGCCGCCGAGCTCGAGGAGGTCTCCGGGCTGCCGGTCGGCTACCGCGCCTGCGGCACCCTCGTCGTCGCCCGCGACCGCGACGACGCCGAGGCGCTCGAGCGCGAGCTTGCGCTGCGCGAACGGCTGGGGCTGCGCGCCGAGCGGCTGCTGCCGAGCGCGGCGCGCCGCGCCGAGCCCTCGCTCGCGCCCTCGCTGCGCGCGGCGTTCGAGGCGCCGGACGACCACTCGGTCGATCCGCGGCTCGTCACCGCCGCGCTCGCGCGCGCGGCGGAGCGCGCCGGCGCCGTGGTGCACGCGCGCGCCGAGGTCGCCGAGCTGCTGCCCGGCGAGGGCGTGCGGCTCGCCGGTGGCGGGACCGTGCGGGCCGGCCAGGTCGTCGTCGCCGCGGGGGCCTGGTCGGAGGCGCTGGCGCCCGTGCCGGTGCGCCCCGTGAAGGGGCAGCTGCTGCGACTGCGCGACCCCTCGGGGCCGGGGCTGCTCGAGCGCGTCGTGCGCTACGAAGGCGGCTACCTCGTGCCGCGTGGCGACGGGCGCTACGTGCTCGGCGGCACGGTCGAGGAGCGCGGCTTCGACACGAGCGTCACCGCCGGCGCCGCCTACGAGCTGCTCCGCGACGCCGCCGAGGTCGTGCCGGGGGTGCTCGAGCTGGAGCTCGAGGAGCACATCGCGGGCCTGCGGCCGGGCACGCCGGACAACGCTCCGCTGATCGGCGCGGGCGAGGACGGCGTCGTGCTCGCGACCGGCCACTACCGCAACGGCGTCCTGCTCGCCCCGATCACCGCCGACATGGTCGCGGCGGAGCTCTGCGGCGAGACCGCGGGAGCGGCGGCGTGATCCTCGTCAACGGCGAGCGGCGCGAGCTGCGCGGCGCGACGGTCGCGGCGCTGCTCGACGAGCTGGGCGTGCAGGCGGAGCGCGGGGTGGCCGTCGCGGTGAACGCCGAGGTGGTCCCGCGCGCGGAGTGGGAGCGCTTCGAGGTTCCCGAGGCTGCGAAGGTGGAGATCCTCACTGCGATGCAGGGAGGCTGAGCACATGGCCACCGACCAGATACCGCTGACCGACACCCCGTTCGAGATCGCCGGGCGCACGCTGCGCTCGCGGCTGATCCTCGGCACCGGCGGGTTCCCGCGCCTGGAGACGCTCGCCGAGGCGATCCGCGCCACGCGCGCCGAGCTCGTCACGATCGCCCTGCGCCGCATCGACCCGCAGGCGCGCGGCTCGCTCACCGACGTGCTGGACGAGTGCGGCGTCGAGCTGCTGCCGAACACGGCCGGCTGCTACACCGCGCGTGACGCGGTCGTGACGGCGAAGCTCGCGCGCGAGGCGTTCGGGACGAGCTGGGTGAAGCTCGAGGTGATCGGCGACGAGCGCACGCTGCTGCCGGACGCGCCCGAGCTGCTGCTCGCCGCCGATG
>DASTWP010000030.1:0-2261 GCA_035765835.1 Solirubrobacteraceae bacterium | reverse complement strand
ACGAGCCGCGCGGCGCGCTGTTCGCCGGCGTCGACGGGCTGGATGTGATCCGGCGGATCGCGGCCGGCCGGCGCGCACCGCTGCTGGCGCTCGAGGTGGGGGCGGGGCAGGCGGGCGCGGTGGCGGCGCTGCTCGGGGGCGAGGTCGAGGTGCTGCGCGACCTCGCGGGGATCGAGCGCGTCGTGGTGGCGCGGCGGTGAGCTCGGGCGCGGCCGTGTTCGAGGCGTGCGTCGCGCGCGGCGGCGTCGCGGTCTTCCCGGCCGACACGGTCTACGGCCTCGCGTGCGATCCGCAGAACGCGGACGCGGTCGCGCGGCTCTACGAGATCAAGGGGCGCCCGCCGCAGAGGCCGGCGGCGGTGATGTTCTTCGGGATCGACGCGGCGCTGCGCGAGCTCGGCGATGATCTCGGGGAGCGCACTCGCGGCGGCTTCGAAGCCCTGCTGCCGGGCGGCCTGACGCTGCTGCTGGCGAACCCGCGCGGGCGCTACCCGCTCGCGTGTGGGCCGGACCCGTCGACGCTGGGGGTCCGGGTGCCGCAGGTGCCGCTGCTCGCGAGCGTCTCGCGCCCGGTGATGCAGTCGAGCGCGAACCTCTCGGGCGGCGCCAACGCACGCCGTCTCGAGGACGTCCCCCCCGCCGTGCTCGAGGCCGCTGACGTCGTGCTGGACGGGGGCGAGCTGCCGGGCACGCCCTCGACGGTGCTCGACCTGCGGGCCTACGAGGGCACCGGCGAGTGGTCGGTCGTGCGCATGGGCGCGGTGAGCACCGACCAGGTCGCGCGGGCCCTGGGCGCGGGCGCGCCGCCGCGGTAGAGTCGCCCGCGCGATGGCCAGCGCCTTCGTCACCGGCGGCTCCGGGTTCATCGGAGGCGCGCTCGTGCGCCGGCTCGTCGCGGACGGGTGGTCCGTCCGTGCGCTGGCGCGCAGCGACGCCGCGGCGCAGAAGGTCCGCGCGCTCGGGGCCGAGCCCGCGCCCGGCGATCTCTCCGACGCCGTCGCGATGACCGCCGGCGCGGGCGGCTGCGAGCTCGTCTTCCATTGCGCGGCGCACCTCGGGGACTGGGGGCGGCGCGAGGACTTCGAGCGCGCGAACGTCGACGGCACGCGCAACGCGCTCAGCGCGGCGCGCCAGGCGGGTGTGCGCCGCTTCGTGCACGTCGGGACGGAGGCGGCCGTCCTCGCCGGGCAGCCGCTCGTCGAGGCCGACGAGCGCGCGCCGCTGCGCTTCGACTCGAAGGCGCTCTACTCCGCGACGAAGGCGCGCGCGGAGGAGGCGGTCGTCGAGGCCAACGGCGACGGCCTCGAGACCGTCGTCGTGCGGCCGCGGTTCGTGTGGGGCCGCGGCGACACGACACTGCTGCCGCAGATCGTCGCCGCGGCGCGCTCGGGCCGCTGGGCGTGGATCGGCGGGGGCCGTCACCGCACCTCGACCACCCACGTCGAGAACGTCGTCCACGGCCTGCTGCTGGGGGCCGAGCGCGGCGCGCCGGGCGGCGTGTACTTCGTCACCGACGGCCCGCCGGTCGTCTTCCGCGAGTTCGTCTCGCGACTGCTCGAGACGCAGGGCGTCGAGGCGCCGCAGCGCACGCTGCCACGGCCGCTCGCGCACGCCCTCGCCGCCGGCGGCGAGACCGCGTGGCGCGTGCTGCCGCTGCCGGGCCGCCCGCCGCTGACCCGGTTCGCCTACTGGGTGTCCGCCATGGAGTGCACGATCGACATCTCACGGGCGCGCAGCGAGCTCGGCTACGAGCCCGTCAAGGACATGGAGGCGGGCTTGCGCGAGTTGGAGGAGGCTGCATGAGGATCGCGGTGGCGTCGGACCACGCGGGGTTCCACCTCAAGGAGCACGTGCGGGCGGCGCTCGCGGGCGCCGGGCACGAGGTCGTGGACGTCGGCACCGACTCGCCCGAGTCGGTCGACTACCCGCAGTTCGCCGCGGAGGCCGCACGGCTCGTCGCCGGCGGCGAGGCCGAGCGCGCGGTGCTCGCCTGCGGCTCGGGCGTCGGGGTCGCGATCGTCGCGAACAAGGTCGGCGGCGTCCGCGCGGTCAACGCGCACGACCCCGCCGAGGCCGAGATGGCCCGGCGCCACAACGACGCCAACGTCGTGGCGCTGTCGGGCGCGCGGCTCTCGCCGGCCGAGGCCGACGCGATCGTCGGCGCCTTCCTGCGCACGGAGTTCGAGGGCGGCCGCCACGCGCGGCGAGTCGGCCAGATCGGCCTGCTCGAGCGCTGAGAGAGCGGAGCGGCGGGCGGGCCGC
>DASTWP010000029.1:0-5287 GCA_035765835.1 Solirubrobacteraceae bacterium | reverse complement strand
AGCTCGGCAACACGCCGGGCCACTTGAACCACTGGTCCAAGCGCGGGTTCGTGCAGCTGCTGTCGCGGTACGGCACCGTCGAGGAGGCGCGCTCGCCGTTCCCCTGGACGATGCTGCTTGTCCGGGTCGGCTGAGGCCGGCGCGGATCGCGCGAGCGGCTATGCCCGCGGCGCGCGCGTCCTGAGCGTCGGCATCGCCGCGACGGGGGTCTTCACGTTCGCCTACTTCGCGGTCGCGTCGCACGTTCTGGGCAGGGACGACTACGGCGCGATCTCGACGCTGTGGGCGATCCTGTTCGTGACGATCAGCGTCATCTACCGGCCGGTGGAGCAGCTGCTGTCGCGCACGATCGCGGATGCGCGGGCGCGCGGCGTGCAGCAGCACGAGCTGCGCGGCCCGGCGACGATCCAGGTGGCGTTCGCGGCGGTGTTCTTCGTGGTCGCACTGGCGCTGCACGGGACGCTGCGCGACAAGGCGTTCAACGGGTCCGACGCGCTGTACTGGGTGCTCGTCGGGGCAACGCTCGCCTATGCCGGCTCGTACTTCGCGCGCGGCTACCTCGCCGGGCACCAGTGGTTCGGCTCTACGGCGGCCTCGTGCTGTTCGAGAGCCTCTCGCGCTTCGCCTTCCCGCTCGCGGTCGCGGTCGGCGTCTTCAGCGGCCAGGCTGCGGTCGCCGCGGGCATCGTCGCCGCGCCGATCGCCTCGCTGCTGGTCGTGCCGTGGGCGCTCGCGCGGCACGCCGCGGCAGGCCAGGTCGTCGCGGCGGCCGGCAGCCAGGCCGCGATGCGCGCGAGCGCCGCGTTCGGGCTGTCGGTGGCAGGTGTGATGCTCGCCGAGCAGACGCTGCTGAACGTGTCGGTGCTGACCGTCAAGGCGAACGCGGGCAGCGCGCTGGCGGGCGTCGTCTTCAACGCGTTGCTGATCGCGCGCGCTCCGCTGCAGCTGTTCCAGTCGATCCAGACCTCGCTGCTTCCCCACCTCGCCGGCCTCGAGGCGACCGAGGGGACCGAGGGCTTCCGCCGCGCGATCCGGATCACCGTGCTCGTGATCGCGGCGTTCACGGCGGCGGTCGCGCTCGGCCTGCTCGCGATCGGGCCGACCGTGATGAACGTGGTGTTCGGCCACGGCCACCACTACCCGCGCGTGGGCCTCGCGCTGATCGGCCTCGGCATGGGCTTCCACCTCGCCTCGGGCACGCTCAACCAGGCGGCGCTCGCGCGCGGGCAGGCCCACTCGGCGGCAGCCGCGTGGCTGCTGTCGGCGGCGCTGTTCATCGGCTGGATGCTCGCGCCGGCGGTGCACGACCAGCTCTGGCGCGTGGAGATCGGCTACGCGGGCGCGACCGCGCTGCTCGGCACGCTCCTCTACGCGCTCTACCGCCGCCCGGCGCGCGGATCCGGTTAGCCGCCGCGGCGCCCCGGGCACAGCCCGGGCATGAAGGCGGTCACCTGGCACGGCAAGCGCGACGTCCGCGTGGACACGGTCCCGGACCCCGGGATCGAGCAGCCCACCGACGCGATCGTGCGCATCACCTCGAGCGGCATCTGCGGCTCCGACCTGCACCTCTACGAGGTCATGGGGCCGTTCATGCGCGAGGGCGACATCCTCGGCCACGAGCCGATGGGCATCGTCGAGGCGGTCGGCGCGGAGGTGACGGACGTCGCCGTCGGCGACCGCGTCGTGATGCCGTTCAACATCTCCTGCGGCCACTGCTGGATGTGCAAGGAGGGCCTGTTCTCGCAGTGCGAGACCACGCAGGTGCGCGAGCAGGGCAGCGGCGCGGCGCTGTTCGGCTACACGAAGCTCTACGGCTCCGTGCCGGGCGGCCAGGCGGAGTACCTGCGCGTGCCGCAGGCCCAGAACACGACGATCAAGGTGCCGGAGGGGCCGCCCGACGACCGCTTCGTCTACCTCTCCGACGTGCTGCCGACCGCGTGGCAGGCGGTCGAGTACGCGGCCGTCCCGGACGGCGGCACGGTCGTCGTGCTGGGCCTCGGGCCGATCGGCGCGATGTCGTGCCGGATCGCCCGGCATCTGGGGCACCGCGTGATCGGCGTCGACCTCGTGCCCGAGCGCCTGCAGCGCGAGGGCGCGCGCGGCGTCGAGGTGCTCGACCTGCAGCAGTACGACGGCGGGCTCGGCGATCACATCCGCGAGCTGACCGACGGCCGCGGCGCGGACTCGGTGATCGACGCCGTCGGCATGGAGGCCCACGGCTCGCCGGTCGGCAAGCTCGCGCACTCGATCGCGGGCCTGCTGCCCGGCGCGGTCGCCGAGAAGGTGATGCAGACGGCGGGCATCGACCGGCTGAACGCGCTGATGCTCGCAATCGACGTCGTGCGCCGCGGCGGCACGATCTCGCTGAGCGGCGTGTACGGCGGAATGGCCGACCCGCTGCCGATGCTGACGATCTTCGACAAGCAGATCCAGCTGCGCATGGGCCAGGCGAACGTCAAGCGCTGGGTCCCGGAGATCATGCCGCTGCTCATGGACGGCGACCCGCTCGACGTCGAGGGCTTCGCCACCCACAAGCTGCCGCTCGAGGACGCGCCGCGCGCCTACGAGACGTTCCAGAAGAAGCAGGACGGCGCGATCAAGATCCTGCTGCAGCCGGGGCTGACCGCGGCGGCCTGAGCGGCCGCCGCGGCGTACGGCGGATCAGGTGATCCGCCGCGCCCCCACGTAGTGGCTGCCCCAGTACCCGCTGAGGATCGAGTGCGTCATCACGCCGTGCGTGGTCGCCGACACGGCGGTCGTCGGGCCGGTCGCGATGCCGACGTCGGACGCCCCGGGCCCGGCGGTGTCGAAGAAGACGAGGTCGCCGGCCTGGATCTGCGAGCTCGGGACCGGCGCGCCGGCGCCGTACTGGCTGAAGCTCGTGCGCGGGACCGAGATGCCGGCCTGGTGCATCGCCCAGTAGACGAGGCCCGAGCAGTCGAAGCCGCCGGGGCTGGTGCCGCCGGCGCGGTACGGGTCGCCGACGCGGCTCATCGCGGCGGAGACGGCGGCCTGCACGCCGCTCGCAGCCGCTGGTGCCGCGGTCGTCGTCGTCGAGGCCTGCGTGTCGGCACCGGCCGGGTCCGCCGGCGTCGCGCTGACGCCGAGGGCCGCGAGCGTCGCCGTGCCGAGCACGCCGTCGACGGTGAGGCCGTGCGCGGACTGGAACGAGCGGATCGCGTGGCGCGTCACCGGCCCGACGATGCCGTCGGCGCCCACCCCGAGCGCGCGCTGCGCGGCCTCGATCGTGGCGATCGAGAGGCCGGGCGCGGCGTCGGCGCTCGCGCGCGGCGACGCCTGGGTGGTGCTCGCGCTCGACGAGAGCGTGCCGAGCGCGGCGGTGGTGAGCGACCCGACGTAGCCGGTCGCGGGGATGCCGTGGGCGCGCTGGAACGCGCGCACCGCGCTCTGCGTCTGCGCGCCGAAGATGCCGTCGGCCGCGATGCCGAGCGCGCGCTGGAGCGCGCGCACGGTCGCGCCGCGCGAGCCCATGCCCAGGCCGAGGCTCGTGGTCGTCGATGCCGCCGCCTGCTGCGCCGCGACCGCGCCGGTCGCGACCGGCGTGCCGATCGCGGCCGCCGCGAGCGCGAGCGAGACGCGGGCATGGCCCTTGGCCACGACCTTCGGCCGCCGGCGCGCCGCGCGCCGGCGCAGCGAGCGCTCGAGCGACGCGTTCCAGTAGTCCCGGAGCCCGAGGTCGCGCACCCCTGGCGGCTGCGCGAAGATCGCCCAGCCGTCCTCGCCCGCGACGGCCGTTGCAGTGGGCAGCATGTCCGTGGCGCTCACGCCCGCTCCTTCCGCTCTCGTTTCGTTCGCCTACGAGGTGAGCTGACGGGCTCGCGCCGACGCGCTACGCCACACGCTGGTGGCGATTCGCCCCTGGGCCGGCGGACCGGCCCTGTGGTTCCCCCGCTCCCGCCGCCCGGAGGCGGGCGGGACTCGGCTGTCGCGGCAACATAACACCGGTCCCGGCGGAAGGGTGCGGCGGCGCCCCGCGACGTTGGCATCCGGTTGCGATCCAACGCCGGAATGTGAGCTCGGTCACGGTCGGTGTTTCAGCGCGCCGGGGTCCGGCAAGAGTCGCGCGGAGTGCCGCCCCTGAGCGGCCGCCATCCCGCGTGTCCCTTCTCCCGCAGCTCCGGGGACGCGCCGCTGCGCGGCCCGGGCGGACACGCACGAGACCGCATGCCCCCCGACCCAGGAGGACCGCTTGCGCCTGGACATCGTCATGCCCGCGCACAACGAGGAAGCCCGGATCGGCCGCACATTGCGCGCCTACAGCGCTGCCTGCCCGCACCCGGACACGCGCTTCCTGGTCGCCATGGACGACTGCTCCGACCGCACCGCCGACGTGGTGCTCGACCACGCGCGGCGGGACGACCGCGTCGCCCTCTTCGCCTACCCGAAGCTCGGCAAGGGCGGCGTCATCGCCGAGACCTTCCGGCACGCCGACGCCGACCTCGTGGGCTTCGTCGACGCCGACGGCGCGACGCCGCCGCGCGAGCTGCTGCGCCTCGCCGCGGCGGCGCGCGCGGCGGACGGCGCGATCGCCAGCCGCCGTCATCCCGCGGCGGTGCTGCCGGCGCGCCGGCCGCTGGCGCGGCGCCTCACGAGCGCGGGCTTCTCGCTCGCGGTGCGGCGGATGATGGGCCTGCCCTACCGCGACACGCAGTGCGGCGCGAAGGTGCTGCGGCGCGAGGTGGTCGAGGCCGTGCTGCCGCGGCTGCGCGCCCGCGACCTGCTGTTCGACGTCGACCTGCTCGTCTGCGCCCGCGACGCCGGCTACCGGATCGTCGAGGTGCCGACGATCTGGATCGATCGCGACGGCTCGCGCGTCAGAGCGGTGTCCGACACGCGCCGGATGGGGACCTCGCTGGTCCGGATGTGGGCGCGGGAGGTGGCGCATGCCGGCGCCTGACGTGACGCTGATCAGCCCCTATCCGCCCGGCGGCGAGCGCCACGCCGGGTTCAGTGGCGTGGCCGGCTACACCGCGCGCCTGGCGAGCGCACTCGCGGACCGCGGCGCCGACGTCGCGGTGGTGGCGCCTGCCGAGGACGGTGCCGCGGCGCGCGAGCATCACGGCTCGGTGCGGGTCGAGCGCCGCTTCGCGCGCGGGCCGGGCGCCCTGCCGCGCGCCGCCGCGGCGGCGCGTGCGACCGGCGCGCCGGTCACGCACCTGCAGCACGAGACGTTCCTCTACGGCGGCCCCGCCTCGGTCCCGGGGCTTCCGCACGCCCTGCGCACCCTCGGCGGCGCCGTCGTCACCATGCACCACGTCGTCGACCCG
>DASTWP010000028.1:0-3713 GCA_035765835.1 Solirubrobacteraceae bacterium | reverse complement strand
TCCCCCTCCGCTCTCGGGATCGGCCGGCCCGGTTGCTGTCGAGACGCCGGGCGCTCGCTCTACACCTCGCATACGGCGATGGCGGGCGCGTCGCGCCGGGCCTTCTCGGTGGTGGTCGGCAGGTCTGCGAGAGCGGTGTAGGTGAGCTTGCCGGGATCGAGGCCGAGCGCGGCGGCGTCCTCGGGTCCCAGGCGCTCCAAGAGCTCCTTGGAGGCGAGCGCCCGTCCGCCTGTGGCGCACGCCTCGATCCGCGCCCCCTCGTTGACCTCGTCGCCGAGGGCGGTGACCTCGGTGCGGCCGCTGGTGGTGATCTGCCCGACGTACAGCGTTGCGCCCCAGTGCAGGCCGAAGCGCATGACCAGGTCCTCGGGCGCGAGGCCGCTTCGGACGGCGACATCGGCCAACGCGGCCTTGATGTCGCGCGCTGCCAGGAGGCAGGCGCGTGCAGCGGCCGATTCCGAGCCCGCGCTCTCGGCGAGAAAGAACGCGACGACACCGTCGCCTGCGTGACGGCCGACGAGCCCTCCGGCATCGATGATGCACCGGTCCGCGGCGCGAGTCATGCGCCGGCCGAGCGAGAAGTAGCTCGCGGTCGACAGCCGCCTGGCCAGCGAGGAGGAGGACTCCAGGTCTGCGAACAGGATCGCCGCGGGACGCCTTCCCGGCCTCGCCACCTGCTGCATCCGCGTGAAGTGCCGCAGGTCGCCGCCGGCGGCCATCGCGGCGAGCACGGCCATGCTCGCCGCCGGCTTGGTCAGGACCACGGTTCCGAGGAGTCGGCCGGCGACATCCCTGATGGGGAGCAGCGTGATCTGGATCTCCACCGCCATCCCGGCGCCGGATCCGGGAAACACGATCGAGAGCGGGTTCACCAGTTCCTGCGGTGCGAGCCGGTCGACCAGGTCGTGAAGGCGCGGGTCGGCGAGCTCGCGCAGGGCGTCATGGTCGCCGCCGGCGGCAGCGAGCATGTAGGGGCCGAGGAGCTCGAAGCGCTTGCGCATCGTCTCGAGGGTGTTGAGACGGCCCCGCCCCGCAAGCAGCGCGGTCAGCGACTCCGGACCGCAGACATGCACCCCGAGCGGGAAGGCGGCGAGCTCGAGCAGCCCGCCCTCGCTGAGCCGTTGCGCGTCGGTGATGTAGAGATTCCGCCAGCCGGCGTCGACGATGATGGCCCAGTAGCCGGCGTCGTTCAGTGCTCTCGCGGTCGCCGCGAGCGTCGGATCGTCCGGCAGCGGGCATGTCCCCTCGCCCCCCACGGGTCGCGACTCTAGATCCCGCGAGCTCTCAGTGGTGCGCGCCGCCGCAGCCGACGAGCGCGCACGCCGCCCATGCGAGTGCGATCGCGGCCGGGCCGCCGCGCGCGGCGAGACGGTGACCGGCGCGCTGGATCCGCACGAACCAGGCGAGGCCGGCGGCGGTCAGCAGCGAGGCGACGTAGAGGTTCAGGCGCAGCCCGAACAGGTGGTGTGCCGGATCGACGCGCAGCGTCTCCTCGAAGATGCGGAACGCCGAGTAGCCGGCGACGTAGAGGGCGAACAACCCGGGTGCGGCGATCCGCCGGCGGCGCCCGAGCCACACGAGTGCGGCGGCGAGCGCGAGGTTCCAGACCAGCTCGTAGAGGAACGTGGGGTGGAAGGTCGCGTAGCGCTCGTAGGCGGCGGGCCGGTGCGCGGGGTCGATCCGCAGGCCCCAGGGCAGGCTCGTGGGGCCGCCGAAGAGCTCCTGGTTGAAGTAGTTGCCGATCCGCCCGATCGCCTGGGCGACGAGCAGCGCGGGCGCGGCTGCGTCGAGGAACGCCGGGATGTCCGCGCGCCGGCGGTGCAGGACGACGAGCCCGCCGAGCACGCCGCCGGCGATGCCGCCCCAGATGCCCAGGCCGCCTTTCCAGACCGCGAACGGCCCCCACCAGTGCGGGGGCACCTGGTCCCAGCTCGTGGCGAGGAAGTAGAGCCTGCCGCCGATCAGGCCCGCCGGAAAGCCCCAGACCGCGACCTCGTGGACCAGCGTGCGCGAGCCCCCGCGCGCCTCCCAGCGGCGGGCGGCGATCGCCACCGCCGCGAGGACCGCGACCACGTAGGCGAGGCCGTAGGCGTGGAAGAAGAACGGGCCGAGGTGCAGGCCGTTGCTCGAGGGACTGGGGATCGACGCCGGGATCACCGCGCTGGGGAGGGTCGCAGACGGCCGTCGAGCGCGCGTTCACAGCCTTTTCACATCACGGTGACGGCCTCGTAACACCGCGCCGGCGACGGCGCGCGAGCCTGCGCCGCACATGGAGAACAAGCGAAACCGGGTCGCGCTGGGCGCGACCGCAACGGCCGCCGTGCTGGCGCTCGGAGTGAGCGCCTGCGGCGGCGGCAGCAAGACCGACAGCGCGGCAACCGCCGCGTCCTCCAAGACCGCCGCGAGCAGCGGCGGCACGATCAACGGCGCGGGCTCGACGCTCGCGGCCCCGGTCTACCAGCAGTGGGGCGCGAACCTGAAGGGGCAGGGCATCACCCTGAACTACCAGCCGGTCGGCTCCGGCGCCGGCGTCACGGCGTGGGAGCAGGGGACGGCGGACTTCGCCGCCAGCGACCCGGCGCTGAAGGACGACGAGCTCGGCGCGGCCTCCGCGAAGGGCGGTCAGCCGGTCCACATCCCGACCGTGCTCGGCGCGATCACGGTCTCCTACGACCTCGGCGGCGTGAAGACCGGCCTGCACCTCGACGGGCCCACGATCGCGGCGATCTACCTCGGCAAGGTCACGAAGTGGAACGCGCCGCAGATCGCGAAGCTCAACCCGGGCGTCTCGCTGCCCGCCAAGGCGATCACGGTCGTGCACCGCTCGGACTCCTCGGGCACGACGAAGGGCTTCACGCAGTTCCTCGCGGATTACAGCTCGGCCTGGAAGAGCGGCCCTGGCGTCGACAAGACCGTCAAGTGGCCGACCGGCTTGGGCGCGAAGGGCAACAACGGCGTCGCCGCCGCGATCAAGCAGTCCGACGGGACGATCGGCTACGTCGAGTCCGCCTACGCGCTGCAGAACGGCTTCACGTTCGCGGCGGTGAAGAACAAGAGCGGCACGTTCGTCACGCCGGACCTGGCGTCGACCTCCGCGGCCGCGACGGGCCTGAGCCTGCCGGCGGACCTGCGCTTCAGCGCGATCGACGCGCCGGGCGCGAGCGCCTACCCGATCGTGTCGCAGACGTTCGTGATCGCCCACCGCGACCTCTGCCGGGGCGGCATGAGCGCGGGGACGGCGAAGGCGTTCAAGGCCTTCCTCGACTACGGCCTCGGCGCCGGCCAGGGCGTCGCCAAGCAGCTCTCCTACGCGCCGCTGCCGGCCCCGCTGCTGGCGAAGGCGAAGGCGCAGGTGGCGAAGCTCGCCTGCGACGGCAAGCCGATCGGATGAACGTGGGGCCCGCCTCCGGCCCCCACGTGGGGGCCTCCGGCACCCTCGGCGCGCTCGCTCTCGCGCGCCCGCCGCGCGAGCGGCTCGCGGACCCGGCGTTCCGGGCGCTGCTCGTGGCGCTCGCCGCCGGCGTCCTCGTGCTGCTCGCCTGGTTCCTCGCGCGGCTGGCCTCGGAGTCCCAGCCGGCGCTCTCGCACGAGGGCGTCCTCGGCTACGCCTTCGGCGCGGACTGGGACCCCGCGCACAGCCGCTTCGGCGCCTGGCCGCTGCTGCTCGGCACGCTCGCCAGCTCGGCGGTCGCGCTCGCGATCGGCGTGCCGGT
>DASTWP010000027.1:0-5647 GCA_035765835.1 Solirubrobacteraceae bacterium | reverse complement strand
GGCGGGGAAGCCGGACTCACGCCGCTCGCGCGAGGACTGGCGCGCGCCGTCGCGCAGCAGCTGCGCCACCGCGTGGCGCTGGCGCTCGGTCATCTTGCCGAGCTCGCGGGTCTCGGTGATCTGCAGGTCCTGCAGGAACCGCCGGCAGCGCGTGTAGCCCCACCGCCGCTGGCTCATCAGGAGGTCCGCGACCGCCATCGACCTCGCCTCGTCGGGCGGGTCGAGGATGACGTCGGCCGCACTGAGCCCGCCGGCCGCGATGCGGCGCTTCAGCTCGGCACGGGCCAGCCGGATGGCATTGGCCTGCTCGAGCGCGCGCATGTACTGCGGCAGAACGGGGGCGGCCAAGGTCGCTGCTTCGGGCATGAGTCCTCCCTGCCGCCCTCCCTCAAGGGCGGCATCCTCGGTTGTGCGTGCGTGCAGACGGCGTCGGCCCGGAGTCACTCCTCCGTGGCAGGGGCAATCTCGTGCGGTTCCGAAGGTCTGTCCCGCGGCCTCCGGATCCGGCGCTCGATGCCCTCCCCAGGCGTCTCGCCGACGCCTCGCGAAGCTAAGCCACAGCCCGCGGAATGGTCAATGCGCGGGCTCCGGCAACCTTCGCAAAGAGCACCCTTTTTCTCCGGCGGCGGGCTTGTGCGGTTCTGGACAAGTCCGCAGCGGGTAGCGCGCCGGCGGCCGCTACGACGCCTGTCCATGCGGACCGGGCAGCGGCCCGTGCTCGGCCTCGAAGGAGGCCTTCACCGCGCTGAACGCGTCGAGGGCGCGGTCGAGCGTGGGGCGGTCGTGCGTGGCCATCACGCTCGTGCGCAGCAGGGCGCCGCCGGGCGGCACGGCCGGGTGCAGCGCGGTGTTGACGAAGACGCCCGCGTCGTAGAGCGCGCGCCACAGCAGCGCGGCCTGCCAGTCGTCGCCGACGAGGACGGGCACGATCGGCGTGACGATGTCCCCGCCGTCGGGCAGCGCCTGCGGCTTCACGACGGCGAAGCCGCGCTCCTCGAGGCCGTCGCGCAGATGGCGGGCGTTGTCGAGGACCGCCGCCAGCAGCGCCGGCCCCTCGCCGGAGCGCACGATGCGCAGCGCCGCGAGCGCGGCGCCGACGGCGGCGGGCACGGCGGCGGCCGTGAAGAGGAACGCGCGCGACTGGATCCGCAGGAACTCGATCACCTCGGCGGGCCCTGCGACGAAGCCGCCGCAGGAGGCCAGCGACTTCGAGAACGTGCCCATCCGCAGGTCGACGTGGTCCTCGACGCCGAGCAGCTCGGCCGTGCCGGCGCCGCGCGCGCCGAGCACGCCCGCGCCGTGGGCCTCGTCGACCATCAGGCGCGCGCCGTGGCGCTCGGCGAGCTCACAGATCTCGCGCAGCGGCGCGATGTCGCCCTCCATCGAGAAGACGCCGTCGACGACGACCAGCACGCCGCCGCCGTCGTGCGAGGCCCGCTCGAGCTGCTTGTCGAGCTTGTCGAGGCGGTTGTGGCGGAACGGGCGCAGCTTGGCGCGCGAGAGCAGGCAGCCGTCGAGGATCGACGCGTGGTCGGCCGAGTCGGCGACGACGGTGTCGCCCGGGCCGAGGATCGTGCCGAGCGTCCCGACGTTCGCCTGGTGGCCCGTCGTGAAGACGATCGCGTCCTCGGCGCCCATCCACTCGGCGATCTCGCGCTCGAGCTCGAGGTGCAGCGGGATCGTGCCGTTGAGCAGCCGCGAGCCGGTGAGGCCGGTGCCGTAGGTCTCGAGCGCGTCGCGCGCGCCCTGGATGACGCGCTCGTCGCCGGTGAGGCCGAGGTAGTTGTTGGAGCCGAGCATGATCCGCTCGGCGCCCTCCATCTCGACCACCGGGCGGGCCGGGCCCTCGAGCACGCGGAAGTACGGCACCACGTCCGCCTCGCGCGCGGCCCTCAGAACCTCGGCGCGCTCGTGGTCGCGTGCCTTCGCGAAGACGTCGGTGGAGGTTCCGGGCATGTAGGGTGCGCCGCCGTGTCCGTCGAGATCACGCCCGTGCGCAGCAGGCGCGAGCGCAGGGAGTTCGTCGACCTGCCGTATCGACTCTACTCGCGCGAGGCCAACTGGGTCCCGCCGCTGCGGATGCAGGTCAAGCACATGCTCGACCAGCGCAAGAACCCGTTCTTCGCGCACGCCGAGGGCGAGCTGTTCCTCGCGCGGCGCGACGGGCGCGTGGTCGGGCGCATCTCGGCGCACGTCGACCGCCACCTCCAGCAGTTCCAGGGCAACCGCTGGGGCCTGTTCGGCTTCTTCGAGTGCGAGGACGACCCCGAAGCCGCGCACGCGCTGATCGGCACCGCCGACGGCTGGCTGCGAGAGCGCGGGTGCGACCGCCTCGTCGGGCCGATGGACTACACGACCAACGACGAGTGCGGGCTGCTGATCGAGGGTCACGAGCGCCTCCCGATCATCCTCACGCCGTGGCAGTTCCCCTACTACCAGCGGCTGCTGGAGCAGGACTGCGGCCTGGTCAAGGCGATGGACACGCTGATGTGGGACCTCCACGTGGCCGACCGCGCGCAGGTGCACCCGGCGATCTGGCAGATGGCGGCCGAGGTCGAGTCCAAGCACGGCATCGTCTGCCGCAACTTCCGCAAGAAGGACCTCGAGGCCGAGGTCGGCCGCTTCCTCGAGGTCTACAACGCCGCCTGGGAGCGCAACTGGGGCTTCGTGCCGCTGACCGAGGACGAGGTGCGCCACTACGCCAAGGAGCTGCGTCCGGTGCTCGACGAGAACTGGGCGATGCTCGCCGAGCGCAAGGACACCGGCGAGGTCGTCGGCGCGGCGCTGACCCTGCCCGACTACAACCAGGTCTTCCATCACCTCGGCGGGCGGCTGCTGCCGTTCGGCTGGTGGAAGGTGCTGCGCGGGCGCAGGACGATCGACCGCGTACGCGTGTTCGCGCTCGGCGTCAAGCCGGAGTACCAGCACGCCGGGGTGGCGGCGCGCTTCTACGAGATGCACTACGACGCCGCGGAGCGCACGCCGCAGGTGCAGGGCGAGACCGGCTGGATCCTCGAGACCAACAAGTCCATGAACCGGGCGATGGAGGGGATGGGCGGCAAGGTCGTGCGCCGGTACCGGTTCTACGAGCGCGTCTTCGCGTAGACGCCGGGGGCCGCGCGGCGGGTCGGGCGCCGGGGCGCGGGGTAGACTCGGCGCCGCATGAGCGAGGCGCCCTACGAGGAGGTCGACGCGCTCCCGGTCCTGGCCGAGGCGCCGGTCCTCGCCGAGCCGGTGCGGTCCGGCGGCGCGGTGGTGGCACGTCAGGCGGCGACGGTGGCCGCGACGGGCTTCGTCGCGGGCGCGGTGACCGTCGCGGCGGTCAAGGCCGCGGGCGTGCGGCGCTCACGCCGGCGCGCGAAGAAGCGCAGCCAGCTCGTGAACGTGGTCGCCTCGCGCTCGTTCCTCGTAGACGTGCACCTGCTCGGCTCGCGCGACTAGCGGCGGTCGCTTCACGCGTTGTGGGCCGGATTCACCACCATATGCGTGGGTTATCCGGCCCACGACGCTCCGACGAGCACGCGGCCGACGGGCTCGTGCTCGAGCAGGCGCGCGGCGCGGGCGGCCGTCTCGTGGCCGCGCTCGCGGCGCAGCACGTGCAGCGCGAGGTCGATGCCGGAGGTGACGCCGCCGCAGGTCAGGACGTCGCCGTCGTCGACGACGCGCGCGTCCTCGCGGACGTCGGCGCCGTGCGCGCGCAGGTCTTCGTAGGCGACGTGGTGGGTCGTGGCCGGGCGGCCGGTCAGGAGATCCGCCTTCGCGAGCAGCATCGCGCCGGTGCAGACGGAGGCGATCGTCGACCCGGCCGCGTGGCGCTGCGCGATCGCCCGCGGGATCACCCCGCGCTCGTACTCGCCGCGCGTGCCGGCGGGCGCGCGCGTGCGCCAGCCGCCGCCGGGGACGAGCAGCAGGTCCGGGCGCTCGGCGAGCGTCGCGTGGGGGACGAGCTCGAGCCCGTGCGAGGCGACGACGCGATCGGCATCGTCGAGCGTCACGAGCTCGGTCCGCAGGCCGGCGCCGGAGAGGACCTCGTAGGGGGCGATCGCGTCCAGCTCGTCGAACCCGTCGTAGAGGAGGATCTGCACGTGCTCCATGGCGCGGAATGCTCGCGCCCGCGGCGAAGGCGCGCCAGTGGCAGGAATGACAATGTGCGATAGGTTCCTGCCATGCATCGCGTCGTCGCGCTCGCGCTGCCCGGGACCGTTCTGCTCGACCTCGCCGCGCCGGCGCACGTCTTCGGCGCGCTCGGCGGCCGCCGCTACGAGCTCGTGCTCGCCTCCGTCGACGCCGGCCCCGTCGGCACCACGAGCGGCTTCCCCGTGCAGGCGGTGGCCGGAATCGGGGCGCTGGAGCAGGCGGACACGGTCGTCGTGCCGGGCTACGAGGGGATCGATCAGCCGCCGCCCGCGGCAGCGATCGACGCGCTGCGCGCGGCGCACGCCCGCGGCGCCCGCGTGATGTCCATCTGCACGGGCGCCTTCGCGCTCGCCCACGCCGGCCTGCTCGACGGCCGCCGCGCCACGACCCACTGGCGCGCGGCCGCGCTGCTCGCCGAGCGCTTCCCGCGCGTGGACGTCGATCCGGGCGTGCTCTACGTCGACGCGGGCGACGTCCTGACGAGCGCGGGAGTCGCCGCCGGCCTCGACCTCTGCCTGCACGTCCTGCGCCGCGACCACGGCGCAGAGGCGGCCGCGCGCGCCGCGCGCCGGATGGTGCTCGCCCCGCACCGCGACGGCGGGCAGGCGCAGTTCATCGAGCGGCCGCTCGCCGCGCCCGGCGGCGGCGGCCTCGAGCCGACGCGCGCCTGGGCGCTCGGGCGCCTGCACGAGCCGCTCGACGTCGCGGGGATGGCGCGCCACGCCTGCGTCTCGCCGCGCACGTTCGCCCGGCGCTTCCGCGCCGAGACCGGCACGACGCCGCTGCAGTGGCTGCTGCGCGAGCGCGTGCGGGCGGCCCAGCGGCTGCTCGAGACGACCGCCGAGCCGGTCGAGGCGATCGCGCAGCGCTGCGGGTTCGGCACCGCCGCATCGCTGCGCGCGCACTTCGCGCGCGCGACGGCGACCACGCCGACGGCGTACCGGCGGGGCTTCAGGGCCGCTGCATGAGGCGGGCCGCGGCGGTCCTCCGGCGCCCGGGCCGGAAGTACGATGGACGCGTGCAGGACGAGGCGTACGCGTTCTGGCTGCGCGCGCCCGGCTGTGGGGAGATCCGCCCGGTCGCGCTGCCCGAGCCGGGGCCGGACGACGTGCTGGTGCGCACCCTGCGCTCCGGGGTCAGCCGCGGCACCGAGACGCTGGTGTTCCGGGGCGGCGTGCCCCCGGGCGAGTACGAGGCGATGCGCGCGCCATTCCAGGAGGGGGACTTCCCCGGGCCGGTCAAGTACGGCTATCTGAGCGTCGGGACGGTGGAGCGCGGGCCGGATGCGCTGCGCGGCCGCACGGTCTTCTGCCTCTACCCGCACCAGACGGCCTACGTGGTGCCGGCGAGCGCGGTGAGCGTCGTCCCGGAGGGCGTCCCGGCCCGGCGTGCCGTGCTCGCCGGGACGGTCGAGACCGCCGTGAACGCGCTCTGGGACGCCGCGCCCCTGGTGGGCGACCGGGTCGCGGTCGTGGGCGCCGGCATGGTCGGCTGCTGCGTCGCGCGCCTG
>DASTWP010000026.1:0-4661 GCA_035765835.1 Solirubrobacteraceae bacterium | reverse complement strand
GACGGCGTGCTCGTCAACGCGGTCGCGCCCGGCGCGGTCGGCAGCGCGCTGTGGATGGCGCCCGGCGGCCTCGCCGACCAGAACGCGAGGGCGAAGGGCCTCACGCGCGAGCAGGCGATCGCCGAGCAGACCGGCCGCATCCCGCTCGGGCGCTTCGCCGAGCCGCAGGAGATCGCCGACGTGATCGCGTTCCTGTGCTCGCAGCGCGCGGGCTACGTGACGGGCGCCGCGTGGTCGGTCGACGGCGGCACGGTCCAGACGATCGTCTGAATAGGCTCTCGCGCCGCATGGCCCTCTCGAGCGCAGCCGTCGGCAAGGAGTTCGCGCCCGCGACCTACGCGGTCGGGCGCGAGAAGATCCGCGAGTACGCGCACGCCGTCGGCGAGACGAACCCACTGCACCTCGACCTCGGCGCGGCGCGCGCCGCCGGGCACCGCGACCTCGTCGCGCCGCCGATGTTCGCGGTGGTCTACAGCGCGCCGGCGATGACGCCCGCGATCTTCGATCCCGAGGTCGCGATCGACTTCGCGCGCATGGTCCACGGCGGGCAGGAGTTCCACTGGGGCCCGCTCGTCCTCGCGGGCGACGAGATCACGACGCACGTCGTGGTGAAGTCGATCGAGCAGCGCGACTCGATGGGCTTCTATGTCTTCGAGTCGGTCTCCGTCAACCAGGACGGCGAGCAGGTCTGCGCCGGCACCTGGACCAACATCGTGAGGGGCCTCTAGATGCAGCAGGGCGACGCGCTCCCCGAGCTGAAGGTGACGCCGGACCGCTTCCTGACCGTGCGCTACGCGGGCGCCTCCGGCGACTTCAACCCGATCCACATCGACGAGGAGTTCGCCAGGCAGGTCGGCCTGCCGGGCCGGATCCTGCACGGCCTGTGGACGATGGCGCAGGTCGCGCGGGCGAGCACCGAGGCGGGCGGCGGCCCGCAGAGCCTGCGGCGCCTGAGCGTGCAGTTCCGCGGCATGGGGCTGCCGGAGCACGAGATCACGGTCACCGGCCGCGTCGCCGAGGTGCGCGCGGACGGCACGGCGGTCGTGCACGCGGTCGCCGAGCAGGACGGCAAGGCGATCATCCGCAACGCCGAGGCAGAGATCGCCACTGGCGCGTAGCCGGGGCGGCGGCCAGCGCCGCTCCTACAATCCACGGGGATGCTGAGCCCCCGCCAGGAGCTGATCCTGCGCAAGGTCGTCGAGTTCCACGCTCGCTCCGGGGAGCCGGTCGGCTCGAAGGCGCTCGCCGCGGACCCCGACCTCGAGTTCGGGCCCTCGACGATCCGCTACGAGCTCGCCGAGCTCGAGGAGCAGGGCCTGCTCGCGCACCCGCACACGAGCGCCGGCCGCGTGCCGACCGACGCGGGCCAGCGCTTCTACGTCGACCGGCTGCTGGGCGGGCGGGACCCGAGTCCTCGCAACCGCTCGCTGGACCTGCACCTCGTCCGGCGCGAGGTCGACGAGGCGATGCGCATGACGACCGAGACGCTCTCCCAGGTCACGAACCTGCTCGCGCTCGTCTCCGCGCCGCCGCTCGACACCGCGACGATCCGCCACGTCGAGGTGCTGCTGCTCCAGCCGCAGGTCGCGATGGTGGTCGTCATCACCTCGACGGGCGGCGTGACGAAGAAGGTGCTGCCGTTCCAGGAGGCGGTCGACCCCGGCCTCGCGAGCTGGGCGGCCGAGTACCTCAACGAGCGCCTGACCGGCCTCGGGCTCGGGATGCGCACGCTGCAGTCGCGCCTGAGCGACCCGTCGCTGGGTGCGAGCGAGCGCGCGTTCCTCGAGCGCCTGGCGCCCGCCTTCACCGACCTCGCCGCGACCGCCGAGGACACGCTGTACGTCGGCGGCGCCGCGCGGCTGCTCGGCGAGCACCGCCTGCAGGACCTCTCGCAGATCAACGAGCTGATGCAGATGCTCGAGCGCCGCGTCGTGCTGCTCGGCGTGCTGCGCTCGGCGCTCGGCGAGCGCGACGTGCTCGTGCGCATCGGCCACGAGAACGAGCTGCCCGCGCTGCACTCGCTCGCGCTCGTCGCCTCCGGGTACGGGCTGCCGTCGCGCAAGCTCGGCACCGTCTCGGTGATCGGGCCCGTGCGGATGGACTACGCAGCCGCGATCGGCACCGTGCGCGAGGCCGCGCGCGAGCTCTCGCGCTACGTGGAAGCGGTCTACGAAGGCTGACCCATGGCCGGCACGACCCCGCGAGACCCCTACGAGGTGCTCGGCGTCGGGCGCGACGCCGACGAGACGCAGATCAAGAAGGCCTTCCGACGCCTGGCGCGCGAGCTGCACCCCGACGTCAACGCGCACGACCCCGATGCCGAGGAGAAGTTCAAGGAGGCTGCGGAGGCCTACGAGATCCTCAACGACCCCGAGCGCCGCGCGACCTACGACCGCTACGGCCACGAGGGCCTGCGCAGCGGCGGGATGGGGCCGAACTTCGAGGGCTTCGGCTCGATCAGCGACCTCTTCGAGGCGTTCTTCGGCGGCGGCTTCGGCTTCGGCGGCGGCGCGGTGCGCAGCGGCCCGGCCCAGGGCGCCGACATCGCCGTCGCCGCGGAGGTCTCGCTCGAGCAGGCCGCGACCGGCGCGCAGGTCGAGCTGAGCTTCGAGGCCGTCGAGACGTGCGAGCGCTGCCACGGCAACGGAGCCGAGCCCGGGACGCCGATCTCGACCTGCGAGCGCTGCGGCGGGGCGGGCGTGCTGCAGGCCGTCACGCGCTCGCCCTTCGGGCAGGTGATGCGCACGGTGACGTGCGACGTCTGCGGCGGCGACGGCAAGGTCGCGCAGACTCCGTGCGAGCGCTGTGACGGGCGTGGCCGCGAGGTGCGCCGGCGCGCGCTCCAGGTCGACGTGCCCGCGGGGATCGAGGACGGCCAGCGCATCCGCCTGACCGGCCGCGGCCACGCGGGCGAGCGCGGCGGCCCGCCCGGCGACCTGTACGTGCTGGTGCGCGTGCGTCCCGACGAGCGCTTCGTGCGCGACGGCGACGACCTCGTGACCGTGCTCGACGTGCCGGCGCCGCTGGCGGCGCTCGGCGCGACGCTCGACGCGCCCTCGCTGCACGACGGCAGCGTCGCGGTCGAGATCGAGGCCGGGACGCAGCCCGGCGAGGTCGTGACCGTGCGCGGGCAGGGCATGCCGCTCCTGCGGCGCGGCCGCGGCGGCGGCGCGCGCGGCGACCTGCGGGTCGTCGTCAACGTGGTCGTCCCGCGCCGGCTCGACGCCGAGCAGCGCGCGATCGTGCAGCAGCTGGCCGACGCCATCCGGCCCGAGAACCTGCGCACGGAGGACTCGCTGATCGGCAAGCTCAAGCGGCTGCTGGGGTGAGCGGCCGGTGATCCGCCTGGCGCTGCGCGTCCGCCGCGAGGACGCGGAGGTCGCGCTGGCGGAGCTGCTCGAGCTCGCGCCCGGCGGGGTGGAGGAGGTCGATCGCGGCGACGTCGTCGAGTACGCGGTCTACGGCGCGCCGGGCGAGCTGCCGGCGCTGCCGGACCTGCGCGCGGCCGCGGGCGGCGCGCTCGTGGAGGTCGTCACGACGGAGATCGAGGACGACTGGGGCGAGCGCTGGCGCGCGTTCCACCGGCCGGTCGAGGTCGGCGGGCGCCTGCGCGTGCGCCCGCCGTGGGAGCCGGCCGCGGAGGGCTTCCAGGAGATCGTGATCGACCCGGCGCAGGCGTTCGGCACGGGCGCGCACCACACGACCCGCCTGTGCCTGGAGCTGCTGCTCGAGCTCGAGCCCGCCGGCGCGCTCGTGGACGTCGGCTGTGGCTCCGGCGTGCTCGCGATCGCGGCGGCGCGCCTCGGCTTCGCGCCGGTGAGCGGCATCGACCACGAACGCGAGTCGGTCGCTGCGACGCTCGCGAATGCGGCGGCCAACGGCGTGAGCGTCGATGCGGCCCGCCACGACCTGCTGCGCGACGGCGCTGTCCGCGGCGCGCCCACGGTCCTCGCGAACCTGCTGCGGCCGCTGCTGCTCCGCATCGCGCGCGACGGCTTCGCCGGCGGCGAGCGCCCATGCACGCTGATCGCCGGCGGCCTGCTCGCGGACGAGGCCGACGAGGTCGCCGCGGCGTTCGCGCAGGCGCTCGGCCTGCGCGAGCGCGAGCGCCGCCATGGCGGCGAGTGGGCCGCGCTGCTGCTCGAGCGCGCTGGGTAGTCTCGCGGCCATGGCCGAGCGCGAGGATCTGACCTTCCCTTCGGGCGGCGAGCAGTGTGCCGCCTGGCTGTACCGCCCGCATCAGCCCGACGGCGAGAGCGTCCCCTGCGTCGTGATGGCGCACGGCTTCAGCGCCACGCGCTCCGACGGCCTGCCGGCCTACGCCGAGCGCTTCGCCGCGGCCGGTTTCGCGGTCCTGCTGTTCGACTACCGCCATTTCGGCGACAGCGGCGGCGAGCCGCGCCAGCTCGTACACCCCTCGCGCCAGCGCGAGGACTACCGCTCCGCGATCGCGTTCGCGCGCACGCTGAGGGGAGTCGATCCCGAGCGGATCGCGCTCTTCGGCTCCTCGTTCAGCGGCGGTCACGTGGTCGTCGTGGCCGCCGGCGACGAACGCGTCGCCGCCGTGATCGCGCAGGCGCCCTTCGCCGACGTCGTCGACACGCTGCGCGCGATGGACGTCCGCGCCGCCCCGGGGGTGACGGTCCGCGCGCTGCGCGACA
>DASTWP010000025.1:0-5609 GCA_035765835.1 Solirubrobacteraceae bacterium | reverse complement strand
GAGCCCTCGCCGAACGGCACGACCGTGCGGCGCCGGGCCGGCTTGCCGCCGACGCCGAGCGGCGTGCCGGCGGAGGCGAGCACGGGCTCGTGCGCGCCGGAGCCGAGCACGATCGGCGCGTCGTGGGCGGCGGTCGAGTAGCTGAGCGTGCCGGCAGCGGGATCGTGCACGGCGACGGCGACGGTGGCGAAGCCGTCCTCGCCGAAGTGGTCCTCGAGCGAGGAGGCTGCGATCTCCAGCGCCTCGCGCGCGTCTGCGCCGCGCTCCAGGTGCGCGCGCAGCGTGAAGCGCACGAGCGCAGCCTTGCCGACCGCGTCACGGCCGTGGCCCGCGACATCGCCGACGACGAGCGCCACCCGGCCGTCGCCGAGCGCCACGACGTCGTGGAAGTCGCCGCCCGCGGCGGGGCCCGCGGCGGCCCGGTGCGCGACGCTGACCTCGAGCGCGCCGACGCTCGCCGGCACGGCCGGCAGCACCGCGGCCTGGAGCACGTCGATGTCCTCGCGCAGCGCGCGGCGCTGGCGGGAGAGCCTCGCGATGCGGCGGGACTGGAGCGCCGAGACGAGCGCGAGCAGCAGCGCGAGGCCGCCGAGGCCCGCCAGCGCGAGCCAGACCGGGAGCGGGATGACGTCGACCACGTCACTGAGCTCGCGGAACACCGGAGTGACGATCGGCGTGCCGCCGCTGGGACGGCGGTTCGGGGTGGGAGCAGCTGGGTGTGACGCGCGCGGGTGCCGGGCGGCCGGGCGCGCACGGCCGGCGGGCGCGGAGGCGGCCGCGGGCTGCGCGGTGCCGGACGCGAGGCCGGCAGCGGGAGTGCCCGCGGAAGCCGCGCGGTGGTGCGCGCGAGCGTGGGCCCGGTGCGCGCGGGCATGCCGGACGGCCGCGCGATGCCGGCCACCGGAGGTGCGCAGCGCGCTCGCGGTGCGGAACGTCGCGGCGGGAGCGGCGGCCGGGGCGTGCACGGCCGAGACGGCGGGAGCGTTCGAGGTCGGCGGCAGCGGGTGCGCCGCGTTGGACGTCGGCGGGGCGGGCTTCTTGGCGGACTTCGCAGGCGCCGACTTCGCCGGCGCGGACGTGGCCGGCGCGGACTTCGCCGGCGCAGCCTTCTTGTTGTGGCGCGCGCGCCCATGACCCGACTTCGGCGCGGGCGCGGTGCCCGCCGCGACCCGGAAGGCCGCCTTCTTGACCTGCCCGGGCGGTGGCTGCGGCTGGTCGGCCGCGGCGACGCCGCACTGCGCGGCCAGTGCTGTCGCGAGGATCGCTACGGGTGCTGCGAGCCGGTGAGCCCGCAGCCCTGCACGCTGCGAGGGGACCTCTCCCACACCTGCATCATCGGCACGGAACGCCGATCGCGCAACCCCCTATCGCTTCAGTCCCGGATCCTGCGCGAAATGCGGTGCGAGATCACTCCGATTCCAGGTATTTCAGGACCGCCAGCACGCGGCGGTGGTCGTCCGCCGTCGGCGGCAGCTCGAGTTTCGAGAAGATCGACGTCACGTGCTTCTCGACCGCGCGCTCGGTGACGACGAGCGTCTGGGCGATCGCGCGGTTCGAGCGACCCTCCGCCATCAGCCCGAGCACCTCGCGCTCGCGCGGGCTCAGGTCCGCGAGCGGGTCCTCGCGGCGCCGGCGGCCGAGCAGCCGCGCGACGACCTCGGGGTCCAGGACGCTGCCGCCCTCCCCCACGCGCCGCACGGCCTCGACGAACCGATCGAGGTCCGACACGCGGTCCTTCAGCAGGTAGCCGACGCCGGCCGCGTCCTCGGAGAGCAGCTCCATCGCGTAGCCCTCTTCGATGTACTGCGAGAGCACGAGCACCCCCGTCCCCGGGTGGGAGGAGCGGATGTGGGCGGCGGCGCGCAGCCCCTCGTCGGTGTGGGTCGGCGGCATCCGCACGTCGACGATCGCGACGTCCGGCTTGTGGCCGCGGACCTTGCGCACGAGGTCCTCGGCGTCGCCGGCCTGGGCGACGACCTCCAGTCCGGCCTCCTCGAGCAGCCGCGCGATGCCCTCGCGCAGCAGCACGCTGTCGTCGGCTAGGACGACGCGCATGGGATGTCGGCACGCACGAGCGTGCCCCAGCCGGGCGGCGAGTGGATGCGCAGGTGACCGTCCAGGGCGTCGAGGCGGTCGGCCAGGCCGCGCAGGCCCGTGCCTTTGTGAAGGTCGGCGCCGCCGACCCCGTCGTCCTGAATCTCGACCGCCACGTAGCCATCGTCGCGGGCCACCCGGACGGACGCCTGCGATGCCTGCGCGTAGCGTGCGACGTTCGTCAGCGACTCGGCGACGACGAAGTACGCCGCCGCCTCGACCGGCGCGGGCAGGCGCTCGTCCGGCACCTGCTCGACGTCGACCGGGACCGGCGTGCGGTCTGCGAGCACGTGGAGCGCCGCGCCCAGCCCGCGGTCGGTGAGGACCGCCGGGTGGATGCCGCGCGCGAGCTCGCGCAGCTCGGCGAGCGCCTGCAGCAGCTCCTCGCGCGCCGCGTCGAGCATGGTGCCCGCATCGTCCGGGGCCGCCTGGAGCTTGCGGCGCGCCAGGCCGAGCTGGAGCGAGAGCGCGACGAGCCGCTGCTGCGCGCCGTCGTGCAGATCGCGCTCCAGCCGCCGGCGCTCGAACATCGAGATCTCGAGCAGCCGCGCGCGCGAGCGCTCGAGCTCCTCCACGCGCGCGCGCAGCTCCGCCTCCAGGCGCTCGTTCTCCATCGCCAGCGCCGCCGAGCCCGCGACCGCGCGCACGAGGCCCGGGTCGTCGAGCAGCGCGACGTCGTGCACGATCGCGCCGATCCGCACGCCCTCGCCGTTCCCGCCGGCCTCGCCGCCCGGCGCCCGCACCTCGGTCATCGACCAGCCGGAGCCCTCCTCCGGCGGGGCGACCTCGCGGCCCTCGATCGTCACCCAGGTCTCGCTCTGCGAGCGCCAGTACAAGAGCTGCAGTGCGCGGTCGCCGAGCGCGTCCGCGAGGGCGTCCCGCAGGCTGCTTCGCGCCTCGACCCCGGCCAGGCGTTCGACGAGCTCGCCGACGCGGCCGAGCCGCGTGTAGCGCGTGCGCACGATTCCGACGAGGAACGCGAACGGCAGCGCCGCGAACGCCACGAGGTTCACGATCGCCATCGCGTCCTGGCTCGCGCGCGGCGCGCCCAGCAGGTCGAGCATGAACGTGACGGCCAGCGTCGCCAGCAGCACGAGGCCGGTCCACAGCATCGGCGCCTGGGCGCGGCGCTGCGGCACGGTGCTGCTCCGGCGCTTGGCGACGAGGACCGCGACGATCCCGCCGAGGATCGCCACGCCGATGAGGCTCGTGAGCACCTGGAAGACCGCCGCGAGGTCGGGACGCTGCGCGACGGCGAAGCGGTCCTCGGGCAGCCCCAGGCCGCCGCCGACGTAGGCGATCTCCGACAGCGAGCCGCCGAGCAGGAAGTACGGCAGCCGCACGAGCAGCGCGTCGACGTACGCCGCGGCGATCAGCACGCGCGCCCAGTCGCCCTCCGCGCGGCCGGTCGGGAACGACACGATCACCTGCGCGACCATCACGAGGTACAGCGGGCCGACGTAGGCGCCGACCGTCGCGAGCAGCGGCTGGTTCGCGGAGACCAGGCCGGCCACGAACCAGGCGAAGCCGACGCCGACCATCAGCACGCCGAAGCGGTTGTGCGGGCGGCGCAGCCAGGCGAACGCGCCGGTGCCGATGAAGCTCAGGCCGATGATCGGCCCGAGCACGGCCGAGACGGCCTTCTCCGTCTGGTGATGGCTGGCGAGGATCAGCGCGACGTCGCCGATCGCGAAGATCAGCCCGACGGCGGCGATCAGGGTCAGGGCACGGCGGAGCGGGAGCATCGAGTGGCACGCGTTCTCTACACCAGAGCGCCGCGCGAATCCACTAAAGCAAGGCCGAGAGGGCGGCTCCTGACAGGTCGCACTTGCAGATGAAGCCGCGCGCCCCGCTGGCGCGCACGAGCGAGCCGAAGTCCTCGGAGCTGCGGCTGGAGACGAGCACGACCGCCGGCGGCGCCGGGGCGGCGGAGAGCCGCTCGGCCACGGCGAAACCGTCGAGGTCCGGCAGGTTGACGTCCAGCAGCACGAGGTCGGGCCGCAGATCGCCCGCGGCCGCCAGGGCCGCGGCGCCGTCCGGCGCCTCGCCCACGACCTCGTAGCCCTCGGCCTCGAGCAGCATCCGCGCGCTGGCGCGGAAGCTCGGGTGGTCGTCGACGATGAGGACGCTGGTCACTGACTGGATGGTCGTCTCTGCTGAACGCGCGTCAAATACGGCTACCCGCACCCGGCGGCTGCGGCAATCTCCTGATAGGCCGCCGCGGGGTCGGGGGCGCCGAAGACCGCGGCGCCCGCCACGAACAGGCTGGCGCCGGCCTCGGCGCACGCGGGCGCGGTCCCGGCGTCGATCCCGCCGTCGACCTCGACCTCCACGCGCTCGCCGACGAGCTCGCGCAGGCGGCGGGCCTTCTCGACCGTCCAAGGGATCAGCTGCTGCCCGCCCCAGCCGGGGTTGACCGTCATGCAGAGCGCGACCCACAGCTCGCCGCGCACCTCGGTCAGCACCTCGACGGGCGTCGAGGGGCAGATCGCCACGCCGGCGGTGCAGCCCGCCTCCCTGATCGCCTGGATCGCGTAGTGCACGTGCGGGGTGGCCTCGAAGTGGACCGTGATGTTGTCCGCGCCGGCCTTCGCGAACGCCTCGATGTGCCGCTCCGGGCGCTCCACCATGAGGTGCACGTCGATCAGCACGTCGAGCTCGCGCAGGGCGCTCACGGCCTGCGGGCCCATCGACAGCGGCGGGACGAAGTGCCCGTCCATCACGTCGACGTGGATGACGCTCGCGCCCGCCGCGACGACCTCGCGGGCCTGCTCGCGCATGCGACCGAAGTCCGCCGCCAGCACCGAGGGGGCGATGCGGCGCGTCATACCTCGACGAGCATCGAGCCGCCGCAGTGGTTGCAGCTCACCGTCGCGGTGCTCGACATGCGCACGATCGTCGAGTGCTCGCCGCAGTCCGGGCACACCGAGCGCAGCTCGAAGCGGTGCAGGCAGTTCACGCAGCGATAGCGCCCGGGGAGGTTCGAGGGACGCAGCCAGGGCTCGGAGCAGGCGGGGCATTCGAGCCCCAGGTCAACCTCCATCGCGGGCAATATAGAACCCGTCGCGGCCGTCCTCGTGCGGGAAGGTGCGGATCGCCGCAGGGTCGGCGAGGCGCTCCTCCTGCGGCGAGATCGTGCAGATCGAGTAGACGAGCGTGCCCCCCGCCCGCAGGTTCGCGCGCGCGGCGGCGAGCAGGGCGTCCTGGAGCCTGGCGAGCCGCGGGAGGTCCGCGGGCTGGACCCGCCAGCGCAGGTCGGGGTGCGAGCGCAGCGTGCCGAGGCCGCTGCACGGCGGGTCGAGCAGCACGCGGTCGAAGCCCCGCTCGTCGCGGAACGCCGCGGCATCGGCTGTGACGACGGCGACGTTGCGCGAGCGCATGCGCTCGCACGTGCGCCGCAGGGCGTCCGCGCGGCCCGGGTGGCGCTCGACGGCCACGACCTCGCCCTCGCCCTGCATCAGCGCGGCGAGGTGCGTCGTCTTGCCGCCGGGCGCGGCGCAGAGGTCGAGCACGCG
>DASTWP010000024.1:0-9749 GCA_035765835.1 Solirubrobacteraceae bacterium | reverse complement strand
TCGGGCGGCGGGTCGGCCCGCCGCGGGCGCCGGACGGCCTCGCGCGGCGGATCGAGGCGGCGGGCGCGCCGGCGCGCGTGAGCAGCGGCGACGTGATGGCCGTGAAGTGCGGGGCTGCGGCGCTCGCGCTGCTCGCGTTCGTGCCGCTGCTGCCGGCGCTCCCGGGGCGGCTCGGCGCGGTCGCCTTCTTCGCCGCGCCGGCCGCCGGCTTCCTCGCGCCCGACCTCTGGCTGCGCCGGCGCGCGCGGGCGCGGGGGAGGGCGATGGCCGCCGAGATGGCGGACGTCCTCGACCTGCTGCACGTCGCGATCGACGCCGGGCTCGCGCCGATGCGGGCCATCGGCGAGGTCGGCCGGCGCCGGGGCGGCCCGCTGGCCGCGGAGCTGCGACGGCTCGCCGCGCGCGTGGAGCTGGGCGTGCCCGCGGCCGACGCGCTCGCGTCGTTCGAGTCCCGCTGCCCCGTCGAGGGCGCGCACGCGCTTGGCGCCGCGCTCGCGCGCGCCGAGCGTCACGGCGCGCCGCTCGGCCCTGTGCTCGGCGCGCTTGCGGCCGACGCACGCGCGCGGCGCGCGCAGCGCTTGCGGGAGCGCGCGGCGCGGGCGGCGCCGAAGATCCAGCTCGTCGTCGCGCTGCTGCTCGTGCCGGCCGTGATGCTGCTCGTCGCGGCGGCCCTGCTCGCGGGCCTGCGCTGAGCCTCAGCGGCGCGTTGTCTTGTGGCGCGCGTGGTGCTTCTTGGCCTTGTGGCAGACCTTCACGGTCCGTACGTGGCCGTGCACGCGGCGGCGGACGCGGCGGCAGCGGCGCGTGCTGCGCTTGCGCGTGTGGTGGCGCTTCGCGGCCGGCCGGGACGAGGACCGCGCGGCCGGCGGCGGCGAGGAGACGCTGACGGCCTCCGTGCCCGACGCATCCGGCGGGTCGACGGCGTCGGGCGCCTCCGAGGCGATCCAGTTGCGCAGCTCGGGCCCCGCGACGCGCGCGTAGACGCCCGGCTGGCCGGGCTCCGCGCAGCCGTTGCCGAAGCTCGTCGCGCCTACGACCTTCAGCTCGCCGGTGGCGGTGTGGCCGAAGAGCGGGCCGCCGGAGTCCCCCTGGCACGTGTCGGTGCCGCCCTGCGGGTAGCCCGCGCAGACCATCGTCGCCGGGTCGAACGAGCTGCCGTAGGCGTTCGCGCAGTACGCGTCGGTGGTGATCGGCACCTGCGCCTGCTGGAGCGTGTCGGGAGGCTGCTGCGCGCTCTCGGAGGTGACGCCGAAACCGACGATCGTCTCGAGCGTGCCGGGCGACCAGAGGCCGGTCTCGCCGGCGCCGGCGATCCGCACGGGTGCGAACGGGGCGGGCGAGGCGAGCTGCAAGAGCGTGATGTCGTGGCCGTTCGTCAGCAGGTAGCTCGGCTCGACGACGACCTTCTGCACGGGCTGGAGCTGGCCCTGCCCGGGGTGCACGGAGCCGAGGAGGACGTCGATCAGCTGCGGCGGCCAGCCGGCCGGCGTGGCGACGAGGTCGCCGGTGATCGAGCCGCAATGGCCTGCCGTCAGCACCCACGTCGGGGCGATCAGCGTGCCGGTGCAGTGGAACGTCTGCGCGATGACCACCTCTGCAACCGCCGGGTACTCGCCCGGTTGCGCGTCGTGGCCGCCGACGATCGCCTGCGCGGGCGCCGCGGTCAGCGCGAGCGCAGTGCACGCGAGCAGCGGGGCGAGCAAGCGGGGGAGACGTCCCATGCAGCTGGAACGCCGGGCCGCCGCGAACCTTGCGGTCGGGCTGTCAGGCGGTGGACGTCCGTCCGACCGCCGGCTTGGCCGCCGGGCGCCGTCGCTACCGCACGCGCGCGACGATCGTCCCGCGCGCGATCCGCCCGTCGACGTGGCCGCCGGCGGCGATCACGCCGAAGTGCGACAGCAGCGGCTCGAGCTTCGCGAGCTGCGGGCGGGCGAGCGAGAGGAGCCCGAGCGCGCTGCCCAGCCGCTGCGCGTCGAGGTACAGCGACGGGCGGGTGCCGCCCAGCATGCGCACGGCGTCCGCATAGCCGGCGGTGCCCGACAGCGGGGCGCCCGGATGCAGCGCCTCGCCGAGCGCGCCGCCGCCGATCGCCGCCACGAAGCGGTTGCCGGCGAGCGCGACCTGGAGCGGCAGGCTCGAGACCGAGGTCTCGAAGCCAGCGCCGACGCCGGGCGCGTGCAGCGGCTTCACCGGCGCCTTGTGCCGCGAGCGCAGGTACGCGGCGAGCTTGCCGATCACGCGCCGGGTCGCGGCGGGGTCCTTGGACTGGATGACGAGCGCCCCGCCGAGGTCGAAGATCGAGTGTCCGCGCAGGAAGAGGCTCGCGCGCCCCATCCACGCGATCACGTCGCGCCGGACGTCGATGCCGCTCTGCTGGCGGAAGCTGTCGAGCAGGGCGTTCACGCCCGCGGCGCCGATCCCGCCGCCGCCCGTCAGGCGCTGGAGCAGCCCGCCGAGCAGGTCTCCGAGGTCGCCGACGCCGAGGCCGAGCCAGGCGTCCGCGGGCAGTGCGGCGACGGCGTCCGCGCCCGAGCCGTGCGGCGTCGGCGCCTTGTCGAGCACGGCCGCGGCCTGCACGCGCAGCAGGTCCTTCGCAACGCCGAGCGATGCCGCGATCGTGCCGATGCCGGCGCCGTCCAGGGCCTGGAGCACCGCCGCGGCCTGCGGTGAGCCGGAGGCGGCGCCGATCCCGGGGAGCACCTGCTTGAAGTCGAGGTAGAGGAAGCCGAGGCCGTTCTGCGGGACCAGCGTCCGCGCGCGCCGCAGCGGCGCGCTGCCCGCCAGCGTGGCGCCGCCGTGCGCGGTCTGGATCGCGGCGCGCACACCAGCATCGGTGCCCGCGACGACCATGTGGCCGACGACCGCAGCGGCGTCGCGCCCGTCGCGCGAGGCGCGGTAGGAGGTCCCGTCGAAGGACCGCTTCACGGGCAGCAGCCGGCTCACCGCGGCGCCGGCGGCGCCGTCGTCCTTCGAGGCGGCCGCGACGAACCCGTCGGGCCGCTTGCCGAAGGCCGTCACCGCGAGGCCGACGTGGTCGCCGAGCCACGGCTTGACGTCGCGCTCGTAGCTGAGGCCGCGGGGCGCGCCGGCCCTGTCGAGCATCGCGACGATCTGAGCGCCCGGGTTCGCGGTGCCGAAGAGCTTGGCCGAGACCTGCTCGGCGTTCGCGCGCAGTGCCCCCTGCGGGTGGACCAGCAGCTCCGCGTAGACGGGGGCGCCCGCGGGGACGACGCGTGCCGGATCGCCCGCGGCGTTCCCGGCCGAGCCGCCGCCGCAGCCGGCGGCGAGCAGCGCGGTGGCGAGGAGGGCGGCGAGGAGCGAGAGCGGGCGCGGCACGGGCTGATCCTAGGCGGCGGCCTCCCACCGCGCCCCACCGGCGACCGCGGGCGCCTCCTACCGCGCCCCACCGGCCGGGCACAGCCACCGGACGGAACGGGCGGCGGGCTGCAATCAAGCGCCCAGACGCGCCGGATGCAGCCGCGCGTGCACGCAGCGGCGCGTCCGGCGGCGCGCCTCACCCACCGGAAGAAGCCCTGCAAAGACATCGTTTTTCGAGCCCTACAGACGGCACGGTGGTGGCTGGGTGGGAGATCAGGCGCAAAAAGGGTTGCGTTGTGGGGGAAAGTGGGGTACGGTCGCGCCAGCGGACCGGGGTGGAGGGGCTCCTCCCACTCCTCCACCTCGGTCCGCGACTCCTTCCCAAGGCCGGCACGCGAGCGAGCCCGATGGCCTTCCTCGGACGATTCGACTACACCCTCGACGCCAAGAACCGCCTGACGATCCCGGCACGCTTCCGGGCTTCGCTGTCGGAGGGGATCGTCCTCGCCAAGGGCACCGCGCCGTGCATGGCGATCTGGACCGCGCAGGGCTTCACGAACTACGTCGAGCAGGCGACCGAGGGCATGCACCCGCTCTCGCAGGAGCGCGAGCAGATCGTGCGCTTCCTCACCTCGAGCGCCTTCGAGGTCGCCCTCGACGCTGCCGGCCGCGTGATGGTCCCGCCCGACCTGCTCGCCTACGCCTCGCTCGAGAAGGACGTGGTGGTCGTCGGCGTGGACGTCCGCCTCGAGGTCTGGGACCACGATGCCTGGGCCCGCCAGCAGGAGGAAGTCGACATCTCGAAGCTCACCGCCCGCTTCTCGGCCCTACCGTGATCTGCGCACCGCTCATGTCCTCCGCCCCGCACGTCCCGGTCCTCGCCGGCGAGCTCGTCGACCTGCTCGCCCCGCAGGTGGGCGAGACCGCGATCGACTGCACGTTCGGCGCAGGCGGCCACGCGCACCTGATCGCCGACCGCATCGGCCCGGCGGGGCTGCTGATCGGAATCGATCGCGACCCCGTCGCCGAGGAGCGCTTCGCCGAGCTGGCCGCCGAGGTGCGCTGCCGCACGCGCTTCATCCACGCGCCGTTCGCCGACGCGCTCGTCCAGTTGCGCGAGGAGGGTGTGCGCGCCGACCTCGTCTACCTCGACCTCGGCATGTCCTCGATGCAGGTCGACACGCTCGAGCGCGGCTTCTCCTACGTCTACGACGCGCCGCTGGACATGCGGATGGACCCGGGGCAGGAGCTGACCGCCGCGGACGTGGTCAACGAGTGGGACCAGCGCCAGCTCACGCGCCTGTTCCGCGACTTCGGCGAGGAGCGCTACGCGCCGCAGATCGCCCGCGCGGTCGTGCGCGAGCGTGCGCGCGCGCCGCTCGGGACGACGACCGAGCTCGTCGACGTGATCACGGGCGCGATCCCGACGCCCGCGCGCTTCGCCGGCGGCCATCCCGCCAAGCGCGTCTTCCAGGCGATCCGGATCGCGGTCAACGACGAGCTCGGCCAGCTCGACGCGGCGCTCGAGCCGGCCTGGGAGCTCCTCCGCCCGAATGGCCGATTTGCAGGGATTTCGTTCCATTCCCTTGAAGACCGCCGCGTGAAGCGCTTCCTCGCCGCACGGACGCGCGGCTGCATCTGCCCGCCCGACCTGCCGGTCTGCGGCTGCGGCCGGGTCCCGGAGGCGGAGCTGCTGACGTCGCGCTCGGTCGCGCCGACGCCCGGCGAGGTCGAGGCGAACCCGCGGGCACGCTCCGCGCGCCTGCGCGCGGCGCGCAAGCTCGACACCACCCAGGAGGTCCAGCAGGCATGACGCCCCCCGCCGCCACCAGCGCCGCCCGTCTGCGACGGGCGCCCGCGCCGAGAGCGCCGCGCCGGGTCTCCGGCCCCGCCCGGCCGATGCGCGCCGCCGCCGCGACCGCCGGCGTCGCCGCCCCGTTCGCGCTGCGCCTCGGCGGCGTCGCCCGCCGCGTGCCGGACGCGCGCGTGCTCGATCGCCTGATCCGCGGCCGCACGTGGATCGCGATCGTGGCGGTCCTGCTGCTCGGGATCGTCTTCATGCAGGTCTCGATGCTCAAGCTCAACACGGGCATCAGCCACTCGATCGCGACGCAGACGGCGCTCGAGCGCCAGAACTCGGTGCTGCGCGCGCAGCTCTCGCAGCTCGACTCGGGCGCCCGGATCCAGGACGTCGCCGAGCAGGCCGGGATGCTGATGCCGCCGGCCGGGCAGGTGCGCTTCCTCGGCGCGCGCACCGCCGACGCGGTCGCGGCGGCGGACAACCTCAGGCCGCCCAGCCCGGTGACGCCCTCGGCGCCCGTCGTGCAGGCGACGAGCGCCGCCACCACGAGCACCACGGCCGCGACGACGACCACCACGGCCGGCACGCCGGCCGGCACCACGGGTGCCGCCGCGACGACGTCGCAGCAGCAGGCCACCGCGACGCCGACCACCACGACGACGGCCGCGACGACCACCAGCACGCCGGCGAGCACCGGCACCTCCACCTCCTCGGGCCCGACAGCGACGACGCCCACCGGCGGCGTGGTGGCCGGGGGAGGCCAGTAGTGGCGCTCGTCGAGCGCCGCATCGGCCTCCTCTTCGCGGGCTTCCTCGCCCTTCTCTGCCTCGCCGCCGGCCGCGCCACCTGGCTCGGCGCGGTCAAGGGGCCGAGCCTCTCCCACGCCGCGGCCTCGCAGCAGGTCGTCGAGTCGGTCGTCCCCGCGCGCCGCGGCACGATCCTCGACGACCGCGGCGTCGAGCTCGCGACCTCCGAGCCGGCCGACGACGTCTCGGCGGACCCGCACCTCGTCAAGGACCCCGAGCGCGCGGCCGCGAGCATCGCGCCCATCCTCGGCGTCCCCGAGGCGAAGGTGCTGCGCGCGCTCGCGCGACGGGACACGGGCTTCGTGTACCTCGCGCGCCGCCTGCCGGCCGACACGGCGGACCGGATCGCGAAGCTCGACATCGTCGGCGTCGACCTCACGCCGACGACCCACCGCGTCTACCCGCGCGACTTCATGGCCTCGCAGGTGCTCGGGAGCGTCGGCATCGACGGCACGGGCCTGTCCGGCCTCGAGTACCTCTGGAACCGCGTCCTGCGCGGCCGCGACGGCGAGCGCCGCGTCGTCAAGGACGCGCTCGGCCAGCCGATCAGCGTCCAGGACATCAAGACCGCGCAGGCGGGCGCGCGCCTCCAGCTGACGCTCGACTCGCAGATCCAGGACCGCGTCGAGCAGGTGCTCGGCCAGGTCGGCGCGACGTACCGGCCGAAGGGCGCGACCGCGATCGTGATGGACCCGCGCAGCGGCGCGATCCTCGCGATGGCGAACTGGCCGCGGATCAACTCGAACGCCCCCGCCGCCGCGCCGTCATACGCCAACCAGAACCGCGCCGTCGGCTTCGACTACGAGCCCGGCTCGACGTTCAAGGCCGTGACCGTCGCGGGGGCGCTCGAGGACCACGTCGTCACGCCCGACACGATGTTCCCGATCCCGCCGCAGATCCAGGTCGCCGACCGCACGATCCACGACGCCGAGCAGCACGGCTACGAGACCCTGCCCGTCAGCCAGATCCTCGCGCAGTCCAGCAACATCGGCGCGGTCGAGATCGGCATGCGCATGGGCGCGCCGAGCTTCGACCAGTGGGTGCGGCGCTTCGGCTTCGGGAGGCCGACGGGCATCGACCTGCCGGGCGAGGAGCGCGGCCTCGTCCTGCCGCTGTCCCAGTACTCGGGCTCCTCGATGGGCAACCTCCCGATGGGCCAGGGCCTCGCCGTGACGCCGATCCAGATCGCGACGGCCTACTCGGCGATCGCCAACGGCGGGATCCTGCGCCCGCCGCACATCGTCGGCGCCGTCGACGGGCGGCCGGTCAAGGAGCCCGCCGGCCACCGGATCATCTCGGCGGCGACCGCCGCGTCGCTGCGCTCGATGCTCGAGGGCGTGCTCGCCGAGGGCGGCACCGCCAGCGAGGTCTCGATCCCCGGCTACCACCTCGCCGGCAAGACCGGCACCGCCCAGAAGATCGATCCCACGACGGGCGAGTACTCGAGCTCGCGCTATGTCGCCTCGTTCGTCGGCTTCGCCCCCGCGGCGCACCCGAAGCTGCTGATCTCGGTGATGGTCGACGAGCCGCAGGGCGCGATCTACGGCGGGCAGGTGGCGGCCCCCGCGTTCGGCCGGATCGCCCAGTTCGCGCTGCCGTACCTGCGCATTCCGCCGGGCTGAAGCGCCCGAGCGCGCGGGTAGACTCGCCGCCGATGACGCTCCGCGAGGTCCTCGGGGAGGCTGCGCGCGACGCGCCCGAGGTCGAGGTGAGCGCGCTGGCCCTCGACAACCGCGCCGTCGTCCCGGGGACGCTGTTCTTCTGCGTGCCGGGCTTCACGCGCGACGGCCACGACTTCGCCGGCGACGCGATCGCGCGCGGCGCGGTGGCGCTGGTCGTGCAGCGCCCGCTCGGGCTCGGCGTCCCCGAGGTCCTCGTCGACGACGTGCGCGCGGCGATGGCGCCGGCGGCGGCGCGCCTGCACGGCGACCCGACCGCGACGCTGCGCGTCGCGGGGATCACGGGCACGAACGGCAAGACCACGACGGCCTTCCTGCTGCGCGGGCTGCTCGAGGCCGCCGGCGTCCACACAGGGCTGCTCGGCACGGTCACGTCGATCGTCGGCGGCGCCGAGCGGCCGGTCGAGCGCACGACGCCGGAGGCGATCGAGCTCCAGGCCTGCTTCCGCGCGATGCTCGACGCGGGCGACGAGGCCTGCGTGATGGAGGTCAGCTCGCACGCGCTCGCGCTCGGCCGGGCGGCGGCGATCCACTGGGAGCTCGCCGTCTTCACGAACCTCACCCAGGACCACTTGGACTTCCACGCCGGCATGGAGGACTACTTCATGGCCAAGCGCTCGCTGTTCGAGGCGGGGCCGCGCGTGGCGGTGGTGAACGTCGACGACCAGTACGGCGCGCGCCTTGCACGCGAGCTGCCCGGGGCCGTGACGGTCGGCATCGACTCGCCCGGCGCCGCGCTGCGGGCGACGGCCGTGACCTCCGGGCGCGCGGGCTCGAGCTTCGAGGCGGGCGGCATGCGGCTGCGCACCGCGCTTCCGGGCCGCTTCAACGTGCTCAACGCGCTGTGCGCGGTCGCCGCCGCGCGCGCGCTCGGGGTCGCCGAGGAGGCGATCGAGCAGGCGCTGCCGGGCGCGGCGCGCGTGCCCGGCCGCTTCGAGCCCGTCGAGGAGGGCCAGCCGTTCGCCGTGATCGTCGACTACGCGCACACGCCCGACTCGCTGCGCAACGTGTTGCGCGCGGCGCGCGAGCTGGCCGAGGGGCGGGTGATCGTCGTCTTCGGCGCGGGCGGCGATCGCGACCGCGGCAAGCGTCCGCTGATGGGGGCCGCCGCGCGCGAGGGCGCCGACGTCGTCATCGTCACCTCCGACAACCCGCGCTCCGAGGATCCGGAGGCGATCGTGGCGCAGGTCGCCGAGGGCGCCGGCGCGGCAGCCGAGCGCATCCTCGACCGCCGCGAGGCGATCGCGCGCGCGGTCGCGATCGCGCAGCACGGCGACGTCGTCGTGATCGCCGGCAAGGGGCACGAGCAGGGCCAGGAGCTCGCGGGCGGCGAGAAGGTGCCCTTCGACGACGCGACCGTCGCGCGGGAGGCGCTGCGTGCGCGCGTGGCCGCCTGAGCGTGTCGCGCATGCGGCGGGCGCGCGGCTCGCGGCGAGCGCGCCGCGGCACGAGGGCCCCTCGCGCGCCGTGATCGACTCGCGCGAGGCGGGGCCGGGCGACCTCTTCGTCGGCCTCGCCGGCGAGCACGCGGACGGCGGGCGCTTCGCAGCGCAGGCGCTCGCGCAGGGGGCTTGGGGCGTGCTCGTCGCGCCCGACCACGTGGCGGGCGCGGGGGACGGGGTCGTGATCGCGGCCGGCGAGCCGCTCGCGGCGCTCGGCCGCCTGGCGAGGGCGTGGCGGCGCGAGCTCGGCGCGCAGGTCGCCGGCATCACGGGGTCGGTCGGCAAGACCTCGACGAAGGACCTGCTCGCGGCGATGCTCGCGCAGCGCCTGGCGACCGTCGCCAACCAGCAGAACTGGAACACCGAGATCGGGCTGCCGCTGACGATCCTCGCGGCGCCCGCCGGGACGCAGGCGCTCGTGCTCGAGATGGGGATGCGCGGCGTGGGGCAGATCGCCGAGCTCGCCGCGATCGCGGAGCCGGACGCCGGCGTGATCACCGCGATCGGGCCCGTGCACCTCGAGCTGATGGGCTCGATCGAGGCGATCGCGGCGGAGAAGGCGGCGCTGATCGGGGGCCTGCGGCGCGGCGGCACCGCGGTGGTGCCCGCGGACGAGCCGCTGCTCGAGCCGCACCTGCGCGACGACGTGCGCACCGTCCGCTTCGGCCCCGGGGGCGACGTCGACGCGCTGCCCGGCACGCTG
>DASTWP010000023.1:0-9412 GCA_035765835.1 Solirubrobacteraceae bacterium | reverse complement strand
TAGCGCGGCCGCCGTGCGCAGCAGGCGCACGGCCTGCGCGAGCGCGGGCTCGGCCAGGTGCGCGTGCCCCAGCACCAGCCCGGGCGGCCCCTCGCCGGTGTAGCTGTGCAGCGAGCGGCCCTCGACGCCGACGCCGTGGCGGGCCGCCGCGGTCAGCAGCGCGGGCTCGTCCACGCCCTCCGGCAGCTCCACGAGCACGTGCAGGCCGCCCGCGCCGGGGCGCGGGCGCCAAGACGGCAGCTCGCTCGCGAGCGCGCGCAGCAGCGCGTCGCGGCGCTGGGCGTAGCGCAGGCGCATGCGGCGCAGGTGGCGCTCGAGCTCGCCGCGGGCGATGAAGTCCGCCAGCGCGAGCTGGCCCGCGACCTCGGAGCCCGCGTCCTCGATCGCCTTCGCCGAGATCAGCGCCCACGACAGCCACGACGGCAGCACCATCCAGCCGAGCCGCATCCCGGGCGCGAGCCGCTTGCTCGCCGAGCCCGCGTAGAGCACGCGGTCGGGCGCCAGCCCCTGCAGCGCGCCGACGCGCCCGTGGCACAGCTCTGCGTCGTAGTCGTCCTCGACGATCAGGCGGTCGCCACGGTCGGCCCACTCGATCAGCGCCGCGCGGCGCTGCGCGCTCAGCACGGCGCCGGTGGGGAACTGGTGGGCGGGCGTGACGACGACCGCGTCGGCGCCGCTCGCCGCCAGCGCGCCGACGTCGATGCCCTCGGCGTCGACCGGGACCGGCGTGACCGCAAGCCCGGCCTCCTCGGCGATCAGCCGCTGCGCGTGCCAGCCGGGCTCCTCGAGCGCGAGCTGCTCGATCCCGCTCGCGCGCAGCCAGCGGCAGGTCAGCGACAGCCCCTGGCGGAAGCCGGTGCAGATCAGCATGTGCTCCGGGTCGGCGGCGGCGCCGCGCACGCGCGCGAGGTAGCCGGCGAGCGCCTCGCGCAGCTCTGGCGCGCCGCGCGGGTCGCCGTAGCCGACGGCGTCGAGCGGCGTCTCGCGCCACGCGCTGCGCAGCGAGCGCAGCCAGCGCTCGCGCGGGAAGCCCGCGAGGTCCGGCAGGCCGGGGCCGAGGTCGTAGGCGAAGCGCGGCAGCAGCGAGCGCGCGACGGGCGGCGGTGCCTGCGCGCGCACGCCGGTCGCCACCCGCACCGGCGCCCCCTGCCGCGACTCGAGGTAGCCCTCGGCGGCGAGCTGGCCGTAGGCCGCGGTCACCAGCCCGCGCGAGACGCCGAGCTCGGCCGCGAGCCCGCGGCTCGAGGGCAGCGGCGTCCCCGCGGGCAGCCGGCCGGCGCGGACCGCGTCGCGCAGCGCCCGCTCGAGCTGCTGGTGCAGCGGGGCCTCGCCGTCGCGGTCGATCTCGACGAGCAGCTCAACTGGCCCTTTGTGACGCGCCACAACTGGAACTGTACGCAGGGCCAGTCCTCGCTTACGGTGACGGCATGCGAGAGATCACGGTCATCGGTGGCGGCGTCGCGGGCCTGACCGCGGCGATCACGGCGGCGGAGCGCGGCGCGAAGGTCCGGCTCCTGGAGGCGCACGAGGAGGTCGGCGGGCGCGCCCGCAGCACCGACGGCGCCTACAAGGCGAACCTCGGACCGCACGCGATCTACAAGGGCGGCGTGCTGTGGGAGTGGCTGTGCGAGCGCGATCTGATGCCGCCGGTCGCCAAGCCGCTGCTGACCGGCGTGCGCTTCCACTACGAGGGCACGATCCACCGCACGCCGCCGCTCGGGCTGATCCCGCCGGGCCTGCGCCTGCGCGGGCGGATGGCGCCGGTCGACCAGGACTTCCGCTCGTGGGTGACCGACCACAGCGACGCCGAGACCGCGCGGATGCTGTCCTCGCTCGCGGGCGTCTACACGTTCCACCACGATCCCGGCGAGCTGTCGGCCGCGTTCGTGTGGGAGCGCAGCCAGCGCCTGCTGCTGAGCGCGCGGCCGCCCGCGCGCTTCGTGATCGGCGGCTGGGGCATGCTCGTCGAGGCGCTCGAGCGCCGCGCGCGCTCGCTCGGCGTGGCGATCGTGACGGGCGAGCGCGCCGACGCGCTGCCCGGGGCGCCGGTGGTCGTGGCGCTGGAGCTCTGCGACGCGCGGGCACTGCTCGGCGACGAGAGCCTGCACTGGCCCAGCGGGCGCACGCTGTGCCTGGACCTCGGCCTGCGCGAGCGCCGCGGCGACCCCTGGATCGTCTCGGACCTCGAGGCCGCCGGCTGGGTCGAGCGCTACACGGCGCAGGACGCCTCGCTGGCGCCGGCGGGCGAGCAGCTCGTGCAGGCGCAGATGCCGATCCGCCCCGGCGAGGACGCCGACCGCGCGGCCGCGCGCCTCGAGCGCCTGCTCGACGTGACCTTCGAGGACTGGCGCGGGCGCGTCACGTGGCGCAGGCGCCAGGTGATGGACGGGCGCACCGGCGCCCTGGACTTCCCGGGCACGAGCTGGCGCGACCGTCCGGCGGTCGACCAGGGCGACGGCGTCTTCCTCTGCGGCGACCAGGTCGCGGCGCCCGGCTGCCTGGCCGAGGTCGCGTTCGCCAGCGCGATCGAGGCCGGGGCGCTGGCCGCCGCGGCCGCGCAGGTGCGCCCGTTGCAGCGAGTGGCCTAGACCACCCAGCGTCTCACCGCAAGCAGCGAGATGCTCGTGACGCCGTATCTGCGCGTGGCGCTGTCGGCGCGCTCGGAGACGAAGCGGTAGCGCGTGTTCGTGCGCCATCGCTCGATCGTGAACCCTGCGTCCGTGATCGCCGTGCGGTAGGCGTCGCGCTGCATCGCCCCGCCGATGCACGCCGCCCACAGCGCCGCGTCGCAGGTCACGCCGTCCGGCAGCTGGTGCTCGGTGACGATGTCGGCCAGCGCGAGGCGGCCGCCGAGCCGCAGCGCGCGTGCTGCCGCCGCGAACACGGCCGGCTTGTCGGGCGACAGATTGACGACGCCGTTGGAGATGACGCAGTCGACCGACCCGTCGTCGACCGGGGGCGCCTCGATGTGGCCCTCGCGGAAGTCCGTCTGCGCGAAGCCGGCGTGGCGCGCCAGCCGGCGCGCCTTCGCGAGCTGCGCCGGGGTCATGTCCACCCCGATCACGCGCCCGGTGGCGCCGACGCTGCAGGCGGCGAGGAAGCTGTCCGTCCCGGAGCCCGAGCCGAGGTCGAGCACGGTCTCGCCCGGCCGGAGGGCGGCGAGGTCGAGGAAGTGGCCGACGCCGGCGAATGACTCGACCGCCGCGGCCGGGATGCGATCGAGCTCGGCGGGCGGGTAGCCGAGGCGCTCGGCGAGCGGCCGGCCGGTCTCGAAGTGGAACTCGCGCCCGGGCTCGAGCGCGACCTCCTCGTACATGTGCTGCACGCGCTGCTCGAGCTCGGCGGTGTCGAGCCTGCGGACCTCGGTGCTCATGCGAACGCTCCTCTCAGGTGGTGATGGTGCCGCGGGCGCCGGCACGCCGGCGCTCGAGCCACGCGAAGGCCTCCGACGGCAGGCAGAGGTTGGTGGCGGTCACGGTCGCGCACGCCGCGACGAGCATGCCGCCGAGCACGAGGCCCGCCGTGCGCGCGCCCGTGGCGAACAGGATCGCCACGAGCAGGAGCCACGCGGCGGCGACCTTGAACGCGTCGCGGCGCCGGCGCGGGTTGGGCGGCAGGACGGGTCCGCCGGCGAGGTGGCGGACGGCGCGGTTCCAGACGTGGTCGAAGGGGTGGCGCGCGCCGAAGCCGGCGAGGACGCCGATCGCGCTCAGCGCGAAGACGATCGCGGCCGACTGGAGCGCGAGCGCGGTGACGACCAGCGCAAGGCACACCCCGGTCGAGAAGCGCAGCGCGACGGCGAGCTCGCGCCGCTCCTCCTCGCGCAGGCAGTAGCCCTGCGTGGTGAGGTTCGCGCGCATCCACGCGCCGATGCCCGCGATCGGGCCGCGGTCGCTCATGCGGCCCTGCGCCGCCGCGTCGCGGTGGCCAGCCGCCATTCCGGCCAGCCCTCGTGAAGGCGCCGCGCGCTGCGGCCCGACGCCTGGATCCGGCGCACCGCCTCGTGCGCGTAGGCGCAGAACGGGCCGCGGCAGTAGGCCACGACCTCGCGATCGGCGGGAAGCTCGGCCAGCCGCTCCTCGAGCTCGTCGATCGGGATCGAGCGCGCCCCCTCGATGTGGCCCGCCGCGTACTCCTCGGCCGGCCTGACGTCGACGAGCACGACCTCGCCCGCGCGCAGGCGCGCGATCAGCTCCTCGCGGCCGATCGCGTCGACCTCGCTGCCGAGGTAGTCGCGCGCGGCGCGCTCGACCTCGGCCAGCTGCGCGATCGACGCGTCGCGGAGCGCCAGCCACAGTCGCAGCGCGCGCTCGCCGGCGAGCGCGTAGCGCACGCTCGTGCCCTCGCGCGCGCGCGTCAGCATGCCGGCCTGGTGCAGCGACCGGAGGTGCTGGGAGGCGTTCGCGGTCGACTGCCCGCTCGCCCGCGCGAGCTCCTCGACGGTCCGCGGCGCCTGCGCCAGGAGGTCGAGCAGCTCGAGCCGGACGGGGCTTGCGAAGGCCTTGCCCATCAGCGCGATCGCCTCGAACAGCGCCGCCTTCTCTGCTCTCGATCCCATCGTTGCTATTCAATAGATCGCTTGATAGCTTGTCAAGCCGTGTTCTTCCGGCAGCTCCTGAACGAGGCCACGGCCTGCGCCTCCTACGTGCTCGGGTGCAAGACGCATGGCGCCTTCGCCGTCGTCGAGCCGCACGCCGACCTCGTCGAGGAGTACCTCGCCGTCGCCGCGGCGCAGGGCGCGCGGATCGTCGCCGTGCTCGACACGCACGTGCAGGCCGACCACGTCTCGGGCATGGCGGAGCTCGTCGCCCGGACCGGCGCGACGGCGTACCTGCCGCAGGGCGCGGGCGTGGCGTTCGCTCATAGGCCGCTCGCCGACGGCGAGACGATCGCCCTGGGCAACACCGGGATCACGGCGATCGCCACGCCCGGGCACGCACCAGCGCACCACGCCTACCTCGTCACCGACCACACGCGCGGCGACGAGCCCTGGCTGGTCCTGACGGGCGACGCCCTGCTCGTCGGCGACGCGGGCCGCCCCGACCTGCACGCGCACGGCGAGCACACCGTCGAGCAGATGGCCGCCGCGCTGTATCGCTCGCTGACCGGGCGGCTGCTGGCGCTGCCCGACCACCTCGTGCTCTATCCGTCGCACTACTCCGGCTCGGTGTGCGGCCGCGGGCTGTCCGCGAACCCCACGTCGACGATCGGGTTCGAGCGCCGCCACAACGCCGCCCTGCGCCACCAGAGCGAGGCCGCCTTCGTCGCGGCGCTGCTGCAGGACGTGCCGCCCGCGCCCGAGCACCAGGCGGCGATCCTCGCCGCCAACCGCTCCGGGCGCCCGCTCGCCGCGGTCGGTTGAAGCGAGGCCGGATGCGGCGCAGAGCCGGCCCTTCGACCCGCCTGGGGCTGCGCGAGAACGCCGCGCAGTTCTCGCTGCTCGTCGCCGTCAACGCCTTCGTCGGCGCGATGGTCGGCCTCGAGCGCTCGACGCTGCCGCTGATCGGCCGCGACGCGTTCGGCCTGCGCTCGAGCGCCGCGGTGCTGTCGTTCATCGTCGCCTTCGGCGTCGTCAAGGCGCTGACCAACCTCGCCGCCGGCGGCCTCGCGCAGCGGATCGGGCGCAGGCGCCTGCTGGTCACGGGCTGGGCGTTCGCGCTGCCGGTCCCGCTGCTGATCCACCTCGCCCCGAGCTGGTCCTGGATCGTGCTCGCCAACGCGCTGCTCGGCGTCAACCAGGGCCTCGCGTGGTCGATGACGGTCGTGATGAAGATCGACCTCGCCGGCCCGCGCCGCCGCGGCCTCGCGCTCGGCCTCAACGAGGCCGCCGGCTACGGCGGCGTCGCGCTCGCGGCAGGGCTGGGCGGCCTGCTCGCCGCCGACTTCGCCGCCCGCGACGTGCTCGTCGTCGCCGGCGCCGGGATCGCCGTCGTCGCGCTGCTGCTGTCCGTCGTGTTCGTGCGCGACACCGCCGCGCACGTCGCGCTGGAGCAGAGCGCTCACGCCGCCGCCGCGCCGCCGCGCCTGCGCGACGCCTTCGCCCAGGCCAGCTATCGGGTGCCGGCGCTGCGCTCGTGCTCGCAGGCCGGGCTGGTCAACAACGCAGGCGACGGCCTCGCATGGGGGCTCGTACCGCTGTTCCTCGCCGCGCACGGCCGGAGCGCCGGGCAGATCGGGCTCGTGGCGGCGGTCTATCCGGGCGTGTGGGCGATCGCCCAGATCGCGACCGGCCACTGGTCGGACGCGATCGGCCGCAAGCCGCCGATCGTCGCCGGCATGCTGCTGCAGGCCGCCGCGCTCGCACTGCTCGCGGCAAGCCACGGGCGCGTCGCGACCGCCACGGCGGCGGCGGCGCTGCTCGGACTCGGCACCGCGCTGGTGTATCCGACGCTGATCGCGGCGATGTCCGACGCGGTGACTCCCGTCGCCCGCGCGCCGGTCGTCGGCGTGTACCGGTTCTGGCGCGACATGGGCTACGCGCTGGGCGCGCTGCTCGCGGGCACGGTCGCCGACGCGCTCGGCTATGGCGGCGCGATCGCGATCGTCGCCGGGCTCACCGCCGCCTCGGGCATCTGGGTGCTCGTCGACATGCCGAGCGCCGGCGCGGCTACGCGCCGCTCATCAGGAAGCGGCCGATCGCAGCATGCGTCTCGCGCGGGCGCTCCACCTGCGGGACGTGGCCGCAGTCGAGCTCGAGGTGGCGGGCGTTCGGCAGCGCGTCCGTGACGTGGCGCGCGAACGCGAGCGGGACGAGGCGGTCGCGGCGCCCCCAGACGAACAGCGCCTCCGGGCGCAGCGAGCGCAGGCGCGGCCAGAAGCCGTCCTCGCCGTCGGCGTCCTCGAGGTAGATCTGGCGCGCGGCGGCGTAGAAGGCGGCGCGGCCGGCGCGCGTGAGGTAGGCGCGCAGGAACTCGTCGACGCCGGCAGCGGTCCAGCCGTCCTCGGCGCGCGGCACCACGCGGCGCACGATCGCCTCGACCACGGGCCGCGGCGCGGGCTGCACGAAGCCGAGCTCGGGGCGCACGAGCCGCAGCAGCGGCGCCCACGGGCGCGAGCGGCGCCAGGCCAGCGAGGGCGCCAGCAGCGCCAGGCGCTCCACGCGCTCGGGCGTGCGCAGCCCGGCCTCGAGCGCGACGCGGCCGCCGAGGCTGTTGCCGAGGAGGTGCGCGCGCTCGAGGCCGAGCGCGTCGAGGACGTCCGGCACGACGCCCGCGAACCAGGGCGCGTCGTAGGCCGCGCCGAGCGGCTTGTCAGAATCGCCGAAGCCCGGCAGGTCGATCGCGATCACCCGGAACCGGTCCGCGAGCGCCGCCAGCGTCGGCATGAACGAGGCCTTCGTGGCGCCGAGGCCGTGCAGCGCCAGCACCGCCGGGCCGCGCCCGGCCTCCATCGCCGCGATCTTCAGGCGCCCGGCCTCGAGCGTGCGGAAGCGCAGGCGGGCCTCGTCGGTCATCCCGCTCGTGGCCGCGAGGAACCCGACCCCGAGGTGCAGGTCGTGGCGCACGCTCAGCCGCCCGCGCTCGAAGGCCGTCATGCCGCCGCGCACGTCATGTGCGATCGCCTCCCAGGTGGCGGCGTCGGCGCTCAGCGTGGCATCCGCCTCGCCGGAGGCGGGCTCGAGCCGCGCCGACCCGTCGGCCAGCAGCGCGTCGAACGCCTCGCCGTCCGTCGTGAGCCGCACGCGCGCGCGCCCGCGCGCCGGGGCGAAGACCGCGGGGTCGTAGCGGTCCGTGAGCGTGCTGAGCGCCTCTGGTGCCTCCACGTCGCGGCAGGATGCCCGGAAGGCGCCCGGCCCACCCGTCCCGGGCGACGCCGCCGCGGGCGCGTCAGCGGGGCGCGCCCGGGCCCAGCGGCAGGTCGAGCTCGCCGGGGCCGACCGCCTTGCCGCAGCGCTCGCAGCGGAAGTCGGCGCCGACGTCACCGCCGCAGCCGGTGTGGAGCGTGAGCCGCGGCGGGCCGCCGGGGGGCGGGTAGTGGCGGTCGCCCCACTTCATCAGGATGACAAGGGCCGGCGCGAGCTCCGCGCCCTTCTCGGTGAGTACGTAGTGCGGCCGCCCGGGACGCTCCGGGTCCGCGACGCGCTCGAGCACGTGCTCCTCGCAGAGCCGCCTGAGCCGGTTGGTGAGGACGTTCGAGGCGATCCCGAGGCTCTGCTGGAACTCCTCGAAGCGCGTCAGGCCGAGCACCGCGTCGCGCAGGATCAGCAGCGTCCAGCGCTCGCCGACGATCTCCAGCGAACGGGCGATCGAGCAGACCTGGCCGGGGTATTCGCGCTGCAGCACCGCTTTCGAGGATAGCTGACTTGCTTGACAAAAGCCAGGCTTGTCTGCTTGGGTGCACGCTTGCATCACGCAAGACAGCCCGGCAGCGGGCGGGACCAGGAGTCAGGACAGATGCTCACCAACCTCGCAGGCTTCGTTGACGCTCACGGCCGGAAGGTGCTGCTCGTCGCCGTGCTCGGCGCGGCGATCGCCGGCGCCTTCGGCTTCGGCGTCGCCAAGCACATGAGCCCCTACGGGGCCGACGATCCGGCCACCCAGTCCGTCCAGGCCGCGAACCGCTTTGCGGCCGCGGCGCATCGCAAGATCGACCCCGGCGTGGTGGCGATGGTGAGCGCCGGAGACGTCGGCACACCGGCCGCGCGGCGGCGTGTCGAGCAGGTCGCCGCCACGCTGCGCGCGGAGCCCGACGTCGCGAGCGCCGCCAGCTACTACGACACGCACGACCGCGCGATGGTCTCGCGCGACGGGCGCTCGACCTACGTCGTCGCCTACTTCCGCGCGCGCTCGGACCGCCGGTTGAAGGACGCCGCGCAGCGGATCGAGGATCGCTTCGCCGGCCGGCCGGACGTGCGGCTGGGCGGCGAGGAGATCGCCAACGCCCAGGCCAACACGCAGGTCGGCCACGACCTCGCGCGCGCCGAGCTGCTCGCGTTCCCGTTCATCTTCCTGCTCTCGCTGCTGTTCTTCCGCTCGCTCGTCGCCGCGCTGCTGCCCCCGCTGCTCGGCGCGCTGGCGATCCTCGCGACGTTCTTCGCGCTGCGGGTGATCGCGAGCTTCTCGGACCTGTCGGTGTTCGCGCTGAACTTCGTCACGGGCATGGGGCTCGGCCTCGCGATCGACTACAGCCTCTTCATGGTCTCGCGCTATCGCGAGGAGGCGGCGACGACCGGGTTCGGCCTGCAGACGCTGCGCCGCACGCTCGAGACGGCCGGGCGCACGATCCTCTTCAGCGCCCTGACGGTCGCCGCGGCGGTCGCGTCGCTCGCGGTCTTCCCGCAGCGGTTCCTGTACTCCATGGGCATCGCCGGCGCAGTGGTCGCGCTCGTCGCGGCGACGCTGGCGCTCGTGGTGCTGCCGGCGCTGCTGAGCGTGCTCGGCCCGCGCGTGAACGCGCTCGCGCCCAGGCGCCT
>DASTWP010000022.1:0-2854 GCA_035765835.1 Solirubrobacteraceae bacterium | reverse complement strand
TCGCGCGGCGGCGGCCGGCACCGACGTCGTGCATCACCCGCTGCCGGCGTTCGCGCCGCGTGCCGGCGTCGCGCAGGTGATCACCGTCCACGACCTCGCCTTCGCCACGCATCCGGCGGGCTTCGACGCGCGCTTCGCCCGCTGGGCGCGCCGCGCCCACCGCGCCGCCGCGCGCCGCGCCGACGCGGTCATCTGCGTCTCGGAGACGACGGCGCAGCAGGTCCGCGAGCGCTGGCACGTGTCCGCCGAGCGGATCGTCGTCGCCCACCACGGCCCCGGCCAGCCGCTGCCGCCGGTGCGGCCTCGCGCGCCCGAGCACGTGCTCTATGTCGGCGACGACGAGCCGCGCAAGAACCTCGTGCTGCTGCGCGATGCGGCTGAGCGCTTCACGGCGCTGCCGCTGCGCGTCGCGGGCAGCGCCGGCGAGGCCGTGGGCCCGGCCGAGCTGGCGGCGCTGTACGCGGGGGCGCTCGCGCTCGTCCAGCCGAGCGTCGCCGAGGGCTTCGGCCTGGCGCCGCTGGAGGCCATGGCGCTGGGCGTCCCGGTCGTCGCCGTGCGTGCGCCGGCCACCGAGGAGGTCTGCGGCGACGCGGCGCTGTACGTCGGCGCCGGCGACCCGGCCGAGCTGGCCGCGACGCTCGGGCGCCTGCGGGCCGACCCCGGCCTACGGGCCGAGCGCGCCGCGCGCGGGCGCGAGCGCGCGGCGCTGTTCGACTGGCAGGCATCGGCCCGCGCTCACGTCGAGGCCTATGAGAAGGCCCTGTCGCGCCACTAGTCTCTTGCCGCCTTCATGCGCATCGCCATCCTCGGCACGCGCGGCATCCCCGCGTCCTACAGCGGCTTCGAGACCGCCGCTGAGCAGCTCGCCAGCCGCCTGACGGCGCGCGGGCACGAGGTCGTCGTCTACTGCCGCCCGCACGTCGTCGACCGGCGGCTGAAGGAGTGGAAGGGCGCGCGGCTCGTGCACCTGCCGACGATCCGCAACAAGTACCTCGACACGTTCACGCACACGCTGCTCAGCGCGATCCACGCCGCGCGCGTGCTCAAGCCCGACGTGGCGCTGTTCTTCATCGCCGGCAACAGCCCGATGTGCCTGCTCACGCGCGGCGCCGACATCCCGACGGTGATCAACGTCGACGGCCTGGACTCCGACCGCTCGAAGTGGCCGCCGCTGGCCAAGGCCTACCTGCGCTTCGCCGAGCGCAACGCGCCGCGCTGGGCCGACGTCGCGCTGACCGACTCCGACGCCGTGGCCGAGATCTTCGAGGCTCGCTACGGCAGGCGCATCCGCGTGATCCCCTACGGCGTCGAGGACCCCAGCGCCAACGGCACAGGCACGCTCGCGCGTCTGGGCATCGAGCCGCGCCGCTACATCCTCTTCGTCGGGCGCCTGGAGCCCGAGAACAACCCGCACGTGCTCGTCGAGGCGTTCTCGCGCATCCCGCTGGACCGCACCGACGGGATGAAGCTCGTGGTCGTCGGCGGCGCGCCGTACGCCGGCGAGTACATCAAGCAGGTGCGCCGCGCCGGCGACCCGCGGGTGATCTTCCCCGGCTACATCTTCGGCCCGGGCTACTGGGAGCTCCAGCGCCACGCGTACGCGTTCTGCGCGCCGACCGAGGTCGGCGGCACGCACCCGGTGATCCTCGAGGCGCTCGCCGCGGGCAACTGCGTGATCGTCAACGACCACGCGCCCAACGTCGAGACCGTCGGCGACGCCGGGCTGACGTTCTCGGGCAGCGACGGCGTGGCGTCGCTCGCCGCCCAGCTCGAGCGCATCCTCTCCGAGCCGGCGCTGGTCGAGGACTACCGGGACCGCGCCCGCGAGCGCGCCCGCCGCTACGACTGGGACGCCGTGACCGACGAGTACGAGGCGCTGCTGCGCCACGTCCGCGAGCTGCACGGCCCGGGCTCGCTGCCGCCCGAGCTCGTGGATCCCTAGGACTGGTCGCTGCCCGCGGCCGCCTGCGCGCCGCTCACGCGCTCGCCCGCCGCTCGCCGCGCCGCTCGCCGCCCACCGCGCCGCGCCCGCCCACCGCGCGGCCGCTCGCCCGCCGCGCCACCGCTCGTCCGCCGCGCCGCCGCCCGCCCCGGCGCCGCTGCTCGCCCCACCGCGCCGTCGCCCGCGCCGCGCCACCGCCCGTCCCGTCGCGCCGCCATGCCGCGCGCCCGCCTTCGCGCGCGTTCCGCTTTGCTGCTTGCGCCGGTTTGCGGCCGTGGGCGGGCGTTTACGGCGTCAGTTAGGGCAAAGGGCGGTTGCGGTTCTGCCACCGCTTGGGCCTCTCGCGCGTAATCGTGGGTGCGCGGTGACATTTGCGCATTGGTGGTTCGTGTCGTCCTGACTAATGCACCGCTGCGGTGCATAGCCCAGGAAGGGATCGACTGCGATGCGCAAGTGTCACGGCGCTCGCTCGGTTGCGCGCCGCATGCGCGCGCGAGTGTTGTGTGGGGCGCGTGATGCGGGGTTGCTGCGCGATCAGGGGCGATCCGTTCCTGGTCTGTGGTCGCATATCGACCACTAGCCAGGACGACAGGACTTCCGATTGCGCAGATGTCACGGCGCGCCCGCGAAAGCGCGCAGGACCCGCGCACGGTTGCGCAACAGCGGCCGCTCGATCCCCTAACTGCGGCCGTAAACGCCCGCCGAACGACGCGGGACCGGCGACAGCAACGCTGACCGGCGGGTGGTGGCCGGGCGGGCGGTGGCCGGGCGGCTGGTGGCCGGCGCGGTGGTGGCCGGGCGAGTGGTGGCCGGCGAGTGGTGGCCGGCGAGTGGCGGCCGGCGCGGTGGTGGCCGGGCGGGTGCTGGCCGGCGCGTTGGTGGCCGGGCGAGTGGTGGCCGGCGCGGTGGTGG